>PLSJ01000459.1 GCA_003165115.1 Syntrophaceae bacterium
CCCGTCGAGCCGGAGGTGTAGAGGATAAACAGCGGGTCTTCCGCGTCCATCTGCTCGGCAGGACACGTGTCGCTGATGTCGGAGGCAGCCATCTCGTCGCCCCAAAAGGTGTCCCTTCCCGCCGTCATCGGGACTTCGAGGTCGGGAAGCCTTTTCACGACGACCATCTTCTCAACCTTGTGTCCCCGCTGCGCGCACATGTCACAGGCCGCGTCCGCGGTCGCCTTGGAGCTGACATGTTTGCCCGAGCGCCAGTAGCCGTTCGCGGTAATGAGGACGTTCGCCTCGGCGTCGGCGATCCTGTCCCTGAGGGCCTCGGCGGAGAAGCCGCCGAAGACGATCGTGTGTATCGCGCCGATTCTCGCGCATGCCAGCATGGCAACGGCCAGCTCCATGATCATGGGCAGGTAGATGGCCACCCTGTCGCCCTTCTTCACGCCCTTCTTCTTCAGGACGTTGGCAAACCGGGAGACCTGCTGGAGCAGCTGCTTATAGGTGAATTTCGTCACATCGTCTTCGGGCTCCCCCTGGAAGATGAGGGCTACCTTGTCGCCATATCCTTTCTCTATCTGGTAGTCGAGGCAGTTGTAAGAGATGTTCGTCTTGCCGCCGAGAAACCACTTGACGTCGCCCTTGGCGAAGTTTTCCTCGTTCACCTTGTCCCATTTCTTGAACCAGAAGAGCTCGCCGGCGATGTCGCCCCAGAACTTCTCCGGGTTTTCGATCGACTCTTTCCACATCTCTTCATACTGCTTCCTGCTCTTTACGTATGCCTGGTCAACGAATTCCTTTGATGGGGAGTATACTTTCGTTCCTTCCGCGCTGGTAATGGACTTTTCCGCCATGCGTAACCTCCTCTATAGATATGTGATGAGTGATAACCTAAAATAAGGCCCTGCCAATCCCGCAATAGTTTTAGTTGAATCATGGGGCTTTGTCAACAATTATTTGTGCACAATATCACAAAGCTGCTGTCCCGGCACGCTTGTACACTCTTTCACAACAAGCGCATCGGGCCGGGGCCCAAAAGAGGGCTTGCGGGTCGGCTATTGTGGACTCTTGACGGTCAGGTTGTGCCGGTACATGGCCGACAGCACTTCTGCAGCCGTTTCAGGCGTCGCATATACGGGGATGCCCGCCTTTTCCATCGCGATGACGTCTTCCGTCACGAACTCTTTGCACGCGACGCAGGCCAGGACGGGCTTGCCTTTATAATCGATCCCGGACAACGGCGCGACGTAGCGGTCGAGGATCTCCGTCTGGAGTATGACGATAAAAGCCCCCACGTCGGCGCTTTCAACCCCTATTTCTATGGTCTTCCTCACGTCGTCCGCACTCATCGAGAACGTGTAATCCACCGGGTTGAGGCCGCTCGTCATGCCGGGCAGAATGGACCGGAGCCTTGTCTTGAGGTGCGGCTCCAGCTCGGCCAGCCGCATCCCGTTGAGGTTTACCGCGTCCGTGGCCATGACGCCCAGGGACCCGGCATAGCTGATGATCAGCACCCCGGCGCTGTCGGGCAAAGGCTGTTTGGAGAAACCCCTCGCCACGGCGAACATCTGCTCGTTGTCCCGCGCCCGGACGATGCCGCACTGTCTGAATACCGAGTCGTACACCTCGTCGTTGCCCGCAAGCGACGCCGTGTGGGAGGAGACGGCCTTCTTCCCCGCGTCGGTCCTCCCCGATTTGACGGCGATGACGGGCTTTGTCCGGGTGACCCGCCGGGCGACGTCGACGAACCTTCTCCCACCCTTGACGTCCTCGATGTACATGCAGATGACGGAGATGTTCCGGTCTTCGCCGAGCACTTCCAGGACGTCGGTTTCGTTCACGTCCAGCTTGTTCCCGATCGTCGCGACGATGCCGAAATCCATGATATGGCGGAGGCCCCAAAGCATGCCGGCGGCATAGACGCCCGCCTGCGCGATCAACCCGACGTTGCCCTTTCCCAGCTCGGCGACGGCCCCTATGGACTGGACCATGTTGCTGTGGGTGTTAATGATGCCGGAACAGTTGGGACCCAGGAGCCTGCACCCGTAGCGGCGGGCGGTCCTCTCCATCTCCTCTTCCGCCTTCCTGCCGTCCGCGCCAAGCTCGGCGAACCCGGCCGACTCCACGACGATTGATCCTATACCCCTGGCGCAGCACTCCTCGACGGCCTTCGGCGTCGCGGCGGCGGGCACGAGCACGATGGCGACGTCGACGGGCCCGGGCACGTCACCGATGGCGCCATACGCCTTGACCCCCTGCACCTCGTTGGCCTGAAGGTTGATCGGGTAGAGCTTTCCCTCGAAATTGTGGCTGACCAGATTGTGGAACACATTCCAGCCCAGCTTTCCCTCGCTGTTCGACGCCCCGAGGACGGCGATGCTTTCGGGATAAAAGAACTTCCTGAGGCTGCCATTCCCATGGCGGGCGGGGGCGCCGCCGGCCACGCCGTCGACAAACATCCGGGCATCGACGACGACATAGCCCTCCGGATAAAGAAACACGGGGTTAAGGTCGATCTCGCTGATCTCGGGGTGTGCCAAGACGAGCCCCGATACCTGCAGGAGAAGCTGCCGGAGGGCGGGGAGATCGGCCGCGTAGCCTCGCGCCCCTTTCAGCAGGCCGTACCCCTTGATCTCTTCGATCATGGATGAGACGTCCGCCGGCGACACGGGGATGCTCCTGAAAGAAACGTCTTTCAGCACCTCGACAAAGACGCCCCCCAACCCGAACATGAGAAGGGGCCCGAACGTGGGGTCGCGCGTGATGCCCACGATGGCTTCTATGCCCGGCTTCGCCATGGGCTGGACGGAGACCGCCTCGACATTTGCTTCCCCGAAGGCGGCGATAATGTCGCTGTACGCCGCCTTTGCCTCCCGGCTGTTCGATATATTCAGCTTTACCCCGCCGGCGTCCGACTTGTGGACCACCCCCGGCGAGACGACTTTCATGACGGCAGGCCCTCCGAGGGCCTCGAATATTTTAACGGCCTCGGCCTCCGAGTACGCAAGCGTGCCGCCCGTCGTCGCGATATCCAGCTCCTCGAGGATCGACTTCGATTCATGCTCCATGAGGTAGCGCGTCTTTCCGTCCCTGACCGTCCTGCCGATGATCTCGTCCGCTCTGGCCATTACCCGCCTCTCCCTNNTCAAAATGTGATGAATACATATAACACGGCGGAGAGAGAAGTCAAGTGAAAACCGGCACATATTGTATACAATCCTCCCTCTCCCCTCGGAGAGCGGGTCGGGGCGGCTTTTTTAAAAATAACTTGAAAACTCATGCGCATCGGCATATAATTCGTGGTTTTACATGAGAACACTGCTAATCCTTTGTCTCGCCTATGTCCTTTTTATCCACGGACTCGGCAATATATCCCTGTGG
>PLSJ01000211.1 GCA_003165115.1 Syntrophaceae bacterium
CGACGGGAAGATCGCCCGTCCACCCTACCCTTTGCGCATCACCGACGTCGCCCTGTCCGCGGACGCGTTTTCCTACCCGCTTTCGGACATATGGACCTCGTGGCAGGCATCCGCCCGTCTTCAGGGGAAGGCCTCGACGGGGCAAATCAAGGGTGAGGGGCGGACGAACCTGCACACCCTCGACACGACCGGAAAGCTTTCGCTTCGCGGCCTCGACATCCTTGCGCTGCGACCTTACCTGGAGAAGAAGGGTGAGGCCGACGTGAGCGGCGGGACCCTCGACATCGACATGAACCTGACTATCCGGCACAATGCGATCAGCGCGCCGACCCACGCGGTTTTGCGCAACCTGCAATTCGCGCCGGGCGGCGTCAGGGACCGGTTCCTCGGCGTCCCGCGGTCGCTGGTCGTCAAGCTCCTGGAGTCCTCGAAGAACCAGATCCCCCTCGACTTCGTCGTGGAGGGCAGCCTCGACAACCCGCAGTTCAACCTCAGGGAAAACTTCGCGCGGAGGTTCTCCGTCGGCCTCGCGCAAAAGCTGGGCGGGGGCGCGGTCCAGTCGGGCGAGGAAGCCGTCAGGCAGGGCGGCAAGGTCCTGAAAGGCATAGGGCAGGGCCTGCGCGGCATCTTCAGGTAGAGCAACGGGTCACCAGAACCACCACACCCGCCGGGCATAGGCAGCAAAGCCGGGCAGCGCGGCCGAGAGCTTCGTTTCTTCCCACCTTGCCCGCAGGAGCTGCACGGCCGCGAAGAAGAGGAATATGCCGATATTGGCCGGGGTGAGCCGCCAGAGAGCGACCGCCGCCGCGGTGAGCATCTCTCCGAGATAGACGGGGTGTCTCACCCACCGGTAAGGCCCGCCCGGCACGAGGGTGCGCGCCTCGACGGTAATGCTGAAGGCACGCCGGAGGCTCCAGAGTCCCCAGAGCGTGAATACGGTGGCCACGGTCATGAAGGAGAAGACGCAGGCCAGCCTGAATCCGCTCGCATTGACCAGGGGCGACGGCGGGGCCGCGAGCAGGGCGAAAGGCAGCAGCGCTCCCACAAGGGGGACCACGACTTCCCTGAGCCCTTTCGACCGGACCACAGGATCGGCCCGGACAGCGTAGCTGACGATGAAGACCACGTAGACGAGCGTCTCCACTACCCACAGGGGCTTGAACAGATAGGTCCGATACGCCCCGATGCGATGGACGAGGAAGACGATAAGGACCCCGATCGCGCAAGCCCGCAGGAGAAGGTGCGGCCACGGCGGCGGCACCATTCGTTCGAGCAGGGCGAAGGGATCGAAGACACGGCGCGGTTTATCCAGGGAGATCATCTTCCATGATAATAATGCTCGATGTGCGTTCTTATCAAGAGCCTCCGCCCTTCGAAGCGACCGCCGGCACCGGCATGCCACGTGCGGTCCGGCTTGACATCGAGCCGATGCCGGCGTACGATATGTGGTACGATGAGGAGGCTACGAGCATGACGACACTATCGGCGTCGGAAGCAAGGAAAAGACTCTATAACCTGGTGGATGAAGTCAAGGAGACGCACGAACCGGTCCAGATCGTGGGGAAGAGGGGTTCAGCGGTGCTCATCTCCGAGGAAGACTGGCGGGCGATAGAGGAGACTCTTCATCTTGCTTCCATACCGGGCATGCGGGAGTCCATCAGGAAAGGCCTCAAGACCCCTGTCGAAAAGTGTGCCGGGGAACCCGGCTGGTGACATGGCGCCTCGTGTTTACCACTCAGGCTCAAAGAGACGCAAAGAAGATAGCGCGGTCCGGCCTCCGGGTTGAGGCTTCCCGGCTTCTGGATATCCTCCGGGAAGACCCTTACCGGAACCCTCCGCCATACGAGAAGCTCGTGGGAGACCTCTCCGACGCTTTCTCAAGAAGAATAAATATCCAGCATCGCCTTGTCTACCAGGTTCTCGACGAGGTGAAGACCGTAAAGATAATCAGAATGTGGACACATTATAAGTGAGGTCCCGGCCGAGACCCCGCATATGTGCAGCCGGAGATAACGCGGAACGCCGGGGGCGGCAGGCGTGATGTCGGCCTGCCGCCCTGATTTAATCCTTATCTTACGTCTTATGCCTTCTTCCCGATGGCCTCCAGCACCGTTGCGGGGTCGAGGGGAAGGCGCCTTATGCGGACGCCCGTGGCGCTGAAAAAGGCATTCGCCACCGCGGGCGCAACGGGCGGGACGGGCGGCTCCCCGATCCCTCCCATCTTCTCCTTGCTGTCGATCACATGGATCTCGATTTCCGGGGTTTCCGACATTTTCAGGATCGGGTAATCGTGAAAGTTGGCCGATTTCACCCCTCCATCGGCAAACTTGACCCTTTCCCTGAGGGCGCTGGAGAGGCCCATGACCACGCCGCCCTCGATCTGCGCAGCCAGGGGGCCGGGGTTGACGACGGGGCCGCAGTCCACGGCCACGACGACCTTATGGACCTTTATCCCCCCGGTTTCCTTATTTACGGAAATGTCCGCCACCTGGGCCATATAGGTGCCGAAACACGAGTGCTGGGCGATGCCCAGCGCCCTGCCCCGGGACGCGGCCTTCCCCCAGCCTGCCTTACCCGCGGCCGTCTCGAGCACGCGGCCGGCGCGCATGTTCTTTTCAGGAGCCCGAGGCGGAAGGCCAGGGGGTCCTTGCCCGCGGCGGCGGCAAGCTCGTCGATAAACGACTCGGTGACGAACGCGTTGGGCGCGTTCTGTACCGAGCGCCACGGCGCGACGGGGATGGGGAGGTCGTCGATCAGGAATTCAAGGAAAAAATTGGGGATCTCGTAGGCGATGTTATTGTTGTCCGGTGAGCCGGGAAAATCGGCGAGGCCCCAGAGGCTCATGAAATCGACCCCGTTTACCACCGCCTTCGGCTCGATATCTTTCATGAGAGAAGGCGTAACTACCTTGTGGGACCAAGCCGTGAGCCTGCCTTCGGCATCCAGTCCGGCCGTGATCCTCTGGCACGTGGCGGGCCGGAACAAATCGTGCTGGATGTCTTCTTCCCTGGACCAGACGAGCTTCACCGGTTTTCCGGCGGCCTTGGACAGGATCACCCCTTCGACGATGAAATCCGGGGCGGCGCGCCTCCCCAGGCCGCAGCCGAGAAGGGTCGTATGGACGTGGACCTTGTCTGGAGCCATGCCCGCTACCTGGGAAGCGACCATTTTAGCCACGAGCGGCCCCTGGGTCGGCGCCCACACATCGCAGCGGTCCTTCTGTAAGTGGACGGTGCAGTTCATCGGCTCCATGGTGGCGTGGGCGAGGAACGGCACCTGATAGACGGCCTCGATTTTCTTCGCCGCCCCGCCAAGCGCCTTCTCCACATCGCCGTCCTTGCGCGCGATCGCGCCGGGCTTTTGCGAGGCGGTATCCAGTTCGCGAACGATATCGGCGGTGCTGACTTTGGCGTTCGGTCCCGCGTCCCACTCGATATCGAGCGCTGCCAAACCTTTGCGTGCCGCTCCCATATGATCGGCTACCACGGCGACGGCATCGTCGAGCCTCACAACTTGATGCACGCCCTTCACGGCCAACGCCTTGGCTTCGTTGACGGCCTTAAGCTTGCCGCCGGGCACCGGACATATTGCAATGGCGGCGATCTTCAGGCCGGGCAGTCTCACATCGATGCCGAATTGGGCCTTTCCGTTGACTTTATCCGGCGTGTCGAGCCGCTTGGCTGGCGTACCGATCAGCGTAAAGTCCTTGGGGTCCTTGAGCACGATTTTATCAGCGGCGGGCACCGGCAGCGTTGCCGCCTTCTTCGCGAGCGCGCCATAGTCAGCCATGCGGCCGGTGCCGTTGTGGATCACATAGCCCTTCCCGGCATGGCAGGACGAGGGCTCCACGCCCCAGGCCTGCGCCGCGGCATCGACAAGGAGCATGCGGGCAGCCGCACCTGCCTCACGCAGCGGCTTCCAGAAGGCCCGTACCGAGGTCGATCCGCCAGTTACCTGGAACCCAATAAGAGGATTGGCATAAAGCCTGTCGTCCGGCGGCGCGTGCTCGACGTGCACCTGGCTGAGTTCTACCTCCAGCTCCTCGGCAATGAGCATGGGCATGGAAGTATAGGTGCCTTGGCCCATCTCCACCTGGCACACGATCAACGCTATACGGCCATCGCGGCCGATACGCAGAAAGGCGTTTGGCGCAAAGTCATCCGCCGTTGAGGCTCCGGCCGCTGAAGCAAGGCGCAGCCCCCCGGGGAACGCGATGCTCAAGAGCAAACCGCCGCCCGCGGCTGTGCTGGCTTTCAAGAATGTGCGGCGGGAGATACTTTCCTCTTGGGACGATAGCTCACCGGGAGCCGCTTGGGCGGCTTGCACAAGTGGTTCACAGAGCATGGACAGGTTCTTTCTTCACGAGGCGGCCTGAGGACTGCGCCGCCTGCTTGATCGCGGCACGGATGCGCTGATAGGTGCCGCAGCGGCAGATATTGCCGGACATCGCCGCATCGATATCGGCGTCGCTGGGATTGGCATTTCGCGCCAGCAAGCCGGCAGCGGACATGATCTGGCCCGATTGGCA
>PLSJ01000334.1 GCA_003165115.1 Syntrophaceae bacterium
AAAGACACGACCGCGGCACGGCGGATACTTGAGAAGCTTGGGGTCACGCTCCATGCCGGAAAGACTCGTATTGTCCATATCCGGTATGGGTTTGAATTCTTAGGCTTCAAGATCAAGCGAGCGACAAGACCCGTATGGAAAGTGCCGCCCGGAAAGAATCGACGCGCTTTGTTTCACGGTTTGTATGCCTATCCTCGGGAGAGGTCGATCAGACAGTTCAGGGAGCGGATTCGCAGGCTCACTCGGCGGAACGCCCCAGTGAAAACGGAACAACTGGTTGACGATATCAATCCCGTCATACGCGGCTGGGGGAACTATTACTGCAAGGCCCACATCCGCACGCTCTTCAACCGTCTGGATCGATGGATTGTGCGCCGCATATGGGCGCACAAGTGCAAGCGCTGGCGCAATACGGGTTGGAAGAAACTCCCGCCCAAGTGTTTGTATGAGCAGATGGGTCTTGTTAACCTTTTTGCATTGATACCGTCTTCTGCCTCTGCCCGATAGGGCAGTCCTTGTGAAAGCCCGGTGCGGGAAAACCGCACGCCGGGTTTGAGCGGCGGACGGAGGCTAGCCCGAAAAGGGGCGCCTCCTCCGACCCGACGGTGTACGTCCGGTTCGGTGAGGGGCTACGGGAGACCGATGGTTGAGAGACCACACGGCGCCTGTAGTCTACTCTACTGCTGGAATGTTTGGGTCCAGTCCTATGTGAGGAGTAGCAGGTGAAGGCCGTAACTGGATAAATCGTTTTCTCGGGCGTGACTCGTTCCCATTCAGATGCACCGGGTGCCGATTGAGGCTTGAATCTCGCTTTTGCTGGATGAGGGCTTCTATCTACGGGGTATTGTACTGGCTACTCCGCCAACCCCCAACATCTCGCTTCGTTATGAGAAGTAATATCCAAGGTATNNCGAGTGGTCGAGGTTTTCGGCCTCCATGGGGTGGCTGCTAAGAAAGCCCTCATCGGCGAGTACGTGGTCACCTACGACCCGAAATCGGAGGAACTGCGCTATCTCGATTCCATCTCCGGCTACATTCGGAACATTTCCCCAATAGACGACGAGGAAGTAGGGAGGTTCCTGGGGCTGAGCGAGACGGTCTTTCCCAAGTCCAGCATGGAAGTGGGGTGCATAGTCCGTATTCTTTCCGGAGAGTACCAGGATTTTCGGGGCGTGATCCGTCGTCTGACGGACGGCAAGGTGGAAGTAGACGTGGTTATCTTCGGGAGGCTCAGGCCTGTCGTACTGGACAGAGACGACGTCGCGCCGGACGCGCTCCCCGAAGGTTTCGCCCCGTGAAAGGGAGCGGAAGGATAGTCGGCTACGCGGTGAACCGAAAGACCATTTCCGTGAAGATCCAAATGTCTGGCTCAGCGCCCATCATCGACGAACTTGAACGGTACAAGGGCAAGCAGAAGACCATAAGGCTCGATGCGTTCCAGCTCGTGGGAAAGATCGAATCCATCACCATAAGCAGAAACGTGGGATTCCTCATGCATGTGGCCCGACTCGATTTCATCCATCGCTGGCTGTTCCACCTCATGGAGAAAGAACCTCTGGCCGTAGAGGTGAGCACGCCACAGCAGGACAAGCTCCTCTATTTCCTCGAAACGGCCGCCAAAAAGCGCAACAAGAAAGCAGCGGACCTCTTGTTCGAGCTGTCCTC
Organism: Syntrophaceae bacterium; assembly: GCA_003165115.1. Classification (GTDB taxonomy): domain Bacteria; phylum Desulfobacterota; class Syntrophorhabdia; order Syntrophorhabdales; family WCHB1-27; genus BOG-1155. Next base: position 1,666 of record PLSJ01000334.1, read on the forward strand.
CTTCAAGAAAAGGGACGGAAACGGGCCGGAACAAACCATCCCGGGAAAGTACTCGGTCTTCGATCTCTCGGAGGCCCAGTCGAACGTCGTCTTCGACAAGATCAGCAGGCTCTCGGCCACTTCATAAGGCGGACTATGTTCGAGATGGTGAGGACGATATTCGCGATTCTCCGGGAGAAAGACCGACCAAGCGAAACAATCGTCCTTTCTCTCGAGGATCTCTGCCCGATTTGGATCAAATACAACAGCTCGTTCAAGCCAGCCGCCGTTGTGAAAGAAACTGCGAAAGCAGCTTCGGGACCGGAGGAGACGGCTCTTTCGTCGGCGCCCAGCGAAGACGCGGGCACCGCGGGGGACCGGCCCGCAAGCGGCAAGACCCTCATGACGGCTCAGGCCTTCTACGGCGATGTGATCGAGCCCCACAGGGAAGCCCTTGCCGGCATGCTGGAGGGGATCAACAGGATCATGGATATTCTCGAGCGGTACGGCGACTGCCCGTCGGTCGTCGATACGATCGCCGATTCGGAGAAAAGAGCGGCAACACGAGTGGGCGACATCCTCTCAAAGGTTACCCTCCGGGACCACACCTTCAACGTCGCTCGCATCGCTCTCCGGCTTCTCAAGGACACCTACGACAACCCTGTAGGATACATTCCGGTCACGATCATAGCTGCCCTCGGCCACGACTTGGGGAAGATCCCTCAGCTCAGGAGCCATGGGAAAATACGTGAAGGCGGACCACCCTCTGACGAGCGTCGCCATCGTAGAAGAGGTATTTGAGAAAGACAAAGAGGCACATTGGCTCAAGATGGTCGCCAAGGCCATAGGAGAGCACCATCAATCGGCGACCGACCGGTTGTCCGAACTGCTCAAGGAGGCGGACGGCAAGGCGCGTCAGATGGAGATCGAGCAGGCGGAGAAGCGGGCTTCCGTCCAGTGGGACGAATGGTTCGACTGCAGGGAGTTGCTCCGGAGGGTAGGCGCGACCATCAACGTGACGCAGACAGGAAGCCCCTTCCGGGCCTTCTCCATTGATGACGCGGTCTACTGCGATCCGACGTTCCTCTACGAGACGGCGGGCGCCATGGCGGCCGAGAGAAACATCATCGACATCGCGCTGCTCAGGGACACGGACAAGGATAAAGGCTTGAGGAGGATCGTCGAGAGCTTGAGGAAAGCGAATGCGCTCACGTCCGAGTTGGGAAAAGCCTATACGACTCGCCGATACGAAGTCCAAATCGAGCAGGGAAAGCCCAAGAGGGCGTTCCTCGTTCCGGTCAAGGCGAACGCTTTCGAGAACAGGGCC
>PLSJ01000271.1 GCA_003165115.1 Syntrophaceae bacterium
CGCCAAGCCGGTTGTGCGCGTTTCCCCGGTTGTAGTGGGTTATCGCAAGACCGGGATTAAGGACGATTGCCTGATCGAAATCCGCGACGGCCTGTCTGTAGTCCCCGAGCCTGGCGTAGCACTTCCCACGGTTGTTGTAAGCCGGCGCGTATGAAGTATTGAGCTGAATGGCCTTGCCGTAAGCCGTGACCGCCTCGCCGCAATCGCCCGACACGTCCCGGCTGTACCCTTTTTCGAACCATTCAAAGGCGTTCAGCGCCCTGATATTCTTCTCGTATGCCACTCGCGTTACCTGTTTGTCTGCATCTTTAGCCGTCGTCAGCGTCTGCTTCAGCCGCTCGTTTTCCTTCATCAGGGCCGTCATGCTGCTCCGCATCTCTTCGAGTTCCCTGGTCCTTTCACTGTCTTTCCGGAGCCTGTCGAGGGACTTTATCACCTCATCGGGGTCGGCCGCCAGCTTTGCCTTAAGGTAATAGACGCGGCCGTCCCATTTCTCGGCGAGTATCTCCGTGCTCACTATACCACCGGTGAGGATGGCCACCTCGTCCCGCGTCAGTCGAAAATCTTTTACCTCCGTCCTTGTTTCGAGGTAGACGCCAAGCTCCTCGAGAAGAAGTTTCCGCACCTCGGTGAGGGCGATGGTCCTGCTCGAAATCTTGCTGTCGTTATCGCCGGCCTGATACGTATATTCTCTCTCGAAGATCTTCTTTTCGGCGAGGACCTGGCCGGGCAGGAAGAGGCACGGCAAAAACATGAGCAAAGGCATTATTGTCCAGGCTCGTTTTAACGCGCCAAGGGCCGCTCGTTTTCGGCCCGGCAGAATGAAGGGCGTTTTGAAGGGATGCGGGAGGCACCAGAGCAATGAGATTCCGACCATCATCAACCTCGTCTCGTTCAAGCGGCTGACGTTACCCGACTCGCGGCCCCGCGGCATGATGACTGGGTGCGCGGGCGCCCACAAGCTTTTGCCAAGGTGCACGTACCTCTATGTAAAACCACCTAATACATAATTCACTACCTCGTCCCGTGTCAAGACATTTCTGCCTTATCAAACGAACGCCATCAAATAGACATCGAATAAACCGTTGACAACGTTTTTTCGATGCTGGTAGAGTGAAACAGCTCGCACACCCTGATTACTCTATCCACCGGCCGTTTTTCGCGCAGGTCCCTGGTTGCCGAAAGGAGATGTGGATGAAAGGGAAGGATTGGATGGGAACGGTTCCGGCGCTTTTGCTCGGGGTTTTTGTTTTGGCCGGCAATAGTTATGGGGCGGAGGCCAGGCGGAACGCATCTGCGCAGGCAAGACCCGCGCCGCAAGCGAGACCGGTGCGGCAGATGGCGCCCAGACCCGCGCCGCGGGCCATCGGCAGGCCGGCGCCTCAGATGATGCCGAATATGCCCCAGAACAGGCCGGGACCACACATGATGCCGAGACCGTCGGAGCAGATGCGCGTGAATATGCCGGGGCCGGCCATGCGTAATGAACCGTGGGGCGGGAGGCCGCCGCACATCATTCAGGTTAACGCTCCGGGGGCGGCCTGGGGACCTGCCGGAGGCATGCGGGCGGGCGCAATAGACACGCGGGAAGACCTGCGCCGTAAGATGGCGGTACAGGCGGGCAGGCAGGATACGTTGCGCGCGATAGAGCACTACAGGGACCAGAGGGCGATGTTTCGGCCGATGCCGTATGCGTCGAGGTTTTCGCCCGCGGCCCATCGTGCCCTGTTTGAGAGGATGAAGTTCGTCCCGGCTACCTACCATTACCGGCGGGACATTTTTTATGCGCACTACCATTACGCTCCTCCTGCGTACATGTACAGGATGTACCCCGTCTACGGCATATGGGACGCGGCATTCCTCGGGTTCATGCTGGAGCACGCGATGGAGCGCGAATACGCGCTCATGTATTATCATCATCAGAACGAGGAAGCCATGCAGCAGTGGCGCGCGGAGCTCGACCGGATGGCCGTGGAGAACGCGGAGCTACGGGAAAGGCTTGCCGTGATGGACAGCCAGGTTGCGGGCCTTAACGGCACCCCTCTCGACCCATCCTATGTTCCGGAAGATGCCCAGGACATCGCACTGGCGCCGGAAGTCGTCGAAAAGATGGGCGGCCCCTCGCGGGGATAAGGCGAAAGGTCCCCTGTTCGCTGCGAGGTGTTTTTTCACGGGTTGACTCGTCCTCCGCCGGGAATTACCTTTCATGCGAAGGCACTCTTTGCGGTTTTGACGCTATTCCCGTGTCTGTAGCATGAGGGCGAAATCGACACCAGCATCCCGACAGGCATCATTGGAATTTTCCTCATTGTAATCGTCCTTTGGGACGGTTTCGAGACCATTGTCCTTCCCCGCCGGGTCATGCGCCGCCTAAGGCTCGCCCGCCTCTTTTTCCGGGCCACGTGGCACCCCTGGTCGTTCCTGGCGCGCGCGGCGTATTCCGGAAGCAGGCTGGACACCGTGCTCGGTTTTTACGGCCCCTTATCCTTGCTGCTCCTCGTCTGCGTCTGGGCCTCCGTGCTTATTTTCGGTTTCGGCATGCTTTACTGGGCGCTCGGCTCGTCGCTGGCCCTGCCCGACAGGATCGGCGGTTTCGGCGCCGACCTCTACATGAGCGGCACCACCTTTTTCACCCTCGGTCTCGGGGACGTGAGGCCGGTCACGGTCGGCGCGAGGGCCGTCACGGTCGCCGAAGCCGGGATGGGTTTTGGTTTTCTTGCCCTTGTCGTTGCCTACCTGCCCGCCCTCAACCAGTCATTTTCGCGGCGTGAGGCGAATATCTCGATGCTCGATGCCAGGGCCGGCTCGCCGCCGACCGCCGTCCGCATGCTGGAGAAGCACAACCAGGAGGGCGGCATGGACGAAATCCGTGTCCTGTTGTTTCAGTGGGAGCAGTGGTCGGCGGAATTGCTGGAGAGCCATCTCTCCTATCCGGTCCTCGGCTATTACCGTTCTCAGCACGATAACCAGTCGTGGCTGGCGGCCCTTACCGTGGTGCTGGACACCTCGGCCCTGGTGCTGGCCGGTATCGAGGGCGTCTGCACAAGGCAGGCGGAGATGACCTTTGCCATCGCGCGCCATGCCGTCGTGGATATCGCGGCGGTTTTTAATGAACCACCCCGAAGACGTGAAAAGGACAGGCTGGGGGAAGAGGGCCTGAAGGTGCTGAAAGAGAGGCTCGGGGCCGCCGGTCTGAAATTGGCCGAAGATCGTGAGGCGGAGCGCAGGTTCCGGCGCCTCCGTGCATCTTACGAGCCCTATGTCTATGCCCTTGCCCGTTACTTTCGCTTCTCGGTGCCGCCCTGGATACCTGAGCCCGGAAAGCCTGGCGACTGGGAGGTAAGTCTGTGGGAGCAGACGGATCCCCTCGACCGCGACGCCGTTCACAGGGAGTGGGAGAATAACCATTTCCGATGAGCAATGGCGGCCGGCGGGAGGCGACGCGGCAAAAGAGATCTGCCCGTCAAGATACACTATGAGACGTGTGGATACGTAGTGATTACTCATGATTCTGTGTGTACGTGCGTGAGACATGGGGTTTGCGTGCACTCCGGGTCGGCCTTCAGGGCTGGTCGAAAAACGCGCCTGGGCCTTCCTGGAAGCCGAATCCAGCTACATCATGTAACAGTAAGATACTATGGAGGACGTGTGGGAATAGCATATGTCCACCTGAGACCCCGCCGGTAAATTGCCACCGGCAGACAAAAGTCAGCGGGCTTTGCCTCTCTAACGGCTATCGCCGTAGGTTGCCCTCACCCTGGCTGACCTGCTCAGGTAGAGATACCATATGGCGGCATAGACGATGGTGAAGACCGAGTTGAGACAAGCGAGGACGAAGGTATCCTGTGAGACGTGGAAGGTCGATCCCACGAGACGGGGAATAAACGGCGCAATGATGGAGTAGGCGAAAACCGTCCGGAGATAGCCGCGCGCGGCGCCGACGGCGCCGGGAAGGAGCTTCCACAGCGATATGCCGGCATACAGGCTGAAAACGGAGAGCCCTATCCCCACGACGCCGTTCACTAAAACGAGCCGGAAAAATCCGGGATGCCGGACAAAATAGGGCTTTGCCGCGTCGGCCACAAAGAAGAGGTTGATAAGGACGGCAGACGGGTCGAGGACGGTAAGGGTGACACAGAGCAGCAGCAGCCATCCCCGCACCCCTTTCAGCTCCATCCCCGCATTCTCCAAGATATCCTCTCGTATCGGCGTAATAACGATTATTCTATACTGTACAATGGACCGGGACGTAATGCCAAGTGATTTGTCGGCGGCGAGAGCGGGTAGGCTTGTCTTGCGTGACGAGATACTGTGTCTTATATTACGAGACACGTCTTATGATATAAGACATATCAGGGCGGCGGGGGGCGTCGGAACTCCCGGTTTTGCGACGCAGCTTAAGAGGAATACGGAATTGCCGATAAGAGGCATGATTCTTGTAAGGTTCAGGTGAGTTCCGAGAGGGACGGGAAAGGAAGCATGAAGGGCGAGCAGGAAGCCACCGTACAAAGACGCGTGAGGAAGGCGACTTCATGAATGAGGTCTTTGATTATGGAACCGGCGTACCCTATACCCACGAGGACCTTGAAGTGTTGTTCAGGGGCGAGGTGGAGAGGCGGAAAGAAGGACCGACGTGCTCCGGCTGTAGTTGGTTCGACGCATCCTCCAGCGAGCTTTGCCAGGGCCCTGCCACGTGCGTGAAGTGGGCGAAGTGCGGAAAATGCTGTCCCCTGGAGGGAAGGGCGTCT
>PLSJ01000450.1 GCA_003165115.1 Syntrophaceae bacterium
TCCAAATGCGTTTGCCCTGGGCGCGTGTGCAGAAAAGGTGCAGGAATCTGTTTTTCGTGTAATAATGTACGTAGCAGGGACGTGGAGGAGAAGAAGTGGAACACGAGATAACGCCGCCGAGCCTTGGGAAGGCGCCGCTTGTCGCGGTCGTGGACGATGACCCCGATATCATAGAGCTTGTATCGGTCCATTTGAAAAAGTCGGGGATGAAGGTGAGGGAGTTTCCCGACGCCGAGTCCTTTTACCGTTTCCTGCGCCAGGACGTGCCCGACCTCGTGTTCCTCGACCTGATGCTGCCCGACGCCGACGGCGTGGAGGTCTGCAAGTTCCTCAAGCGGGACGAAAGACTCTCCGCCGTGCCGGTCATCATGCTGACCGCGAAGGCGGACGAGGTGGACAGGGTGCTGGGGCTGGAGATAGGGGCCGATGATTACGTGACGAAGCCCTTCTCCCCCAAGGAGCTCGTGGCGCGGGCCAGGGCCGTCCTGAGAAGGATGGGACCGCAGGCGGCCCGCAGCGCGCACAGGGTGGAGGTCGGCGTCCTGACCATAGACCTGGACACGTACCATGTCGCGGTCGAGGGACGGACGGTGGATGTCACGCCCGTCGAGTTTCGCATCCTCGAGCTCCTCTCGTCGAAGACGGGCTGGGTATTCTCCAGGGAGAGGATCCTCGACTTTCTGTGGGGCCATGACAAAATCGTGTCGGACCGCACCGTCGACGTGCACGTCAGGCACCTGAGAGAGAAGCTGGGCGCGGCGTCCGGGCTCCTCAGGAACGTACGGGGGGCCGGCTACAAGCTGGAAGCATGAAAAACTCGTTCTTCGCGCGCATATTCATCGGCTACCTGTTGATTATCCTCGCCCTTTCGGGGGCGAGTCTGCTTGCTTTTTCCGATACCTTCAGGGGCCTCTACAACCGGTCCGTCACGGAGACCCTGACAACCCTCGCCCTCGCGCTCAGGGACGACGCAGCCGCATCGGTCGAGCGGGGTGAGTACGCCCTTATGGACGCCACGGCAAAGAGGCTGGGGCGGCAGTTGAAGACAAGGATCACGGTGATCGACGCGAAGGGGACCGTCGTCGCCGATTCCCTCGAAGACCCCCGGTCCATGGAGAACCACCTGAACAGGCCGGAGGTCGTCGAGGCCCTGACGGGCAGGACCGGGACATCCAGACGCTTCAGCAGCACCACGACCCAGGAGGCGGTCTATGTCGCCCTGCCCCTGGAAAAGAACGGAAAGATCGAAGGCGCGATCAGGACGAGCCGCTTCGCCAGGGACATCGCGATCCCGCCCCGGCTGACGGGTCACATGATCGAAATGCTGGCGCTCTTCTCCCTGCTCGCCCTCGTCGCGACCCTGGTCGTCTCGAGGAGCATCTCGAAGCCCATCTTTGATCTGACCGGGGCCGCGCGGAAGCTCTCCTCGGGGGACTTCAACACCCGCGTCTTCATGAAACGGAACGACGAGTTCCGGGCATTGGCCGATACCTTCAATTCCATGAGCCGCGAGCTTAAGGGCGCCTTCGAGGAACTGAAGCGGCAGAAGGCCGAATTGAAAGGCATCGTCGACTCGTTGCGGGAAGGTCTTCTCGTCGTGAGCACGAAAGGCGCCATCATCTACTGCAACGAAAGCCTGAAAGCCATCCTGGGGAAAGACTCCGCCCTGGAGGGGCAGCTTTACTGGGAGGCCCTCGGACAGTCCCAGTTCATAGAGGTTATGGAGAAGGCGCGGAACGGGAGCCTCAGTCCCGTCGAAGAGGTAGAGATCGGGCAGAAGACGTTCTTGTGCAGCGCCACCCACGTCGAGCAGGAAGATGAGCTGGTACTCGTCCTCCACGACATCACGAGCATGAAAGAGGTCGAAAAGATCAAACGGGACCTCGTGTCGAGCGTCTCCCACGAGCTGCGCACCCCACTCACCNNACGTCGATAAAGGGCTTCGCCGAAACCCTCGAAGAGGAAGTGGAGGGGAAAAACAGGCATTACGTGGAGATCATCAAGAGAAATACGGACAGGCTCATCAATATAGTCCGCGACCTCCTCCTCCTCGCCCAGCTGGAAGAGAGGGGCGCGGAGCTGGAGATCGAGGAGGTCGACCTGAAAGGCCTCGCGGAGCAGACGATACGTCTCTTCGACGCCCAGGCCAGGGAGAAGGGCATCATTCTGAAGTTCGAGAGTCCCAACGACCTGCCGCGGGTGCACGCGGACCCTTTCAAGATCGAGCAAATGCTGATCAATCTCCTCGACAACGCGATCAAATACACGGACAACGGAGAAATCGGCCTGGTGCTGGCCCGCGGCGACCGGCACGTGATCATCAGCGTGCACGACACGGGCATAGGCATGCCGAAGGAGAAGTTGTCCCGCATCTTCGAGCGCTTCTACGTGGTCGACAAGTCCAGGTCGAGAAAGACCGGCGGCACGGGGCTCGGCCTCTCCATCGTCAAGCATATCGCGCTCCTCCACGGGGGCGAGATCAGCGTGGAAAGCGCGCCGGGAGCAGGCAGCCATTTTTACATCAGTCTGCCGGTCCGGTCCGGGGATGGATCGGCCGGTCCCTTGTCCTGAAAAGGACGAAACGTAGAATTAACCGTATCTTAACAAATCCTTCACTAATGCTTAACTTACAACGGGTAGGCTTGTATACCACGCAAGAAAAACCGAAAGGAGGCTCACCCGTGCGGAAACCGATCATCTGTTCCCTCGTGTGCATGATCGTCCTGTGCGTCTCAGGGGCGGCTTTCGCCCAGCAGCTGGAACTCATTGGCGCGGGCGCCACTTTCCCCTTTCCG
>PLSJ01000044.1 GCA_003165115.1 Syntrophaceae bacterium
ACGAATGCCGAATACGGAAAGATCATGCGCCGGCGAACTTCGCCGTCTTGAGACATATCGCGCTTAATCTCTTGAGACAAGAGAACTCAAAAAGAAGGAGCATCAAGACCAAACGTCTCAGGGCCGGGTGGGATATGGACTATCTCGGCAAGATACTTGAAGGTTCCGTCCAGTGACGGGATATAGTCCAAATGCGTTTGCCCTGCGAAAGCGTTGACATCCCTCCCCCCTTGTGACAAAATTGAAACATGGATGAGATACTCAAGTCGGTCGCCGAAGGCGCGGGGACCGAACAAACCGTCGCAGAGGTCCTTGCTCTGCCTGCAGCGGAGCTGGAATCGCTGATCCATGCCGTCGGCGGCCTGAAAGATGAGCATGCCGCGCGGTTCCTGAGCCTGCTTTATCCGTCCCTTCCCGACAAGATGCTGCGGAAGCTGGTCAAGAAGGAGCTTTTTCGGCTGAAAACACAGGGCGTACCCGTGGAAGAGCCCAGGATGCCGGGGGAACCGGCGTTGAAAAAGATGGAGACGGACCGGGAGGCGCGGGCTTTTCTCACGAACTACGACCCCGAGATGACGAGGGCGGTGCTGGCCGCCTTCGAGATAAAGAAGAACCAGTTTCTCCTGAGCCATGCCATACTTCATTTCTCCGACGGCCTCGTGGACCTGAAAAGTCTGCCCGTGGGAAGGGACGAGCTTGAGGACCTGCTGAAGGACTACGTGGCGCGGACGCCGCCGCCTATGGTAATTCCGGCCGTTTCCGCCGCCTATGCGGGATATCTGATCGAAGAGGCGTCCGGCCTGTCCGGTCGTGAGGCCGAGGACGCGGCGAGCCTCCATCGCATGCTTCTGGCGACAAAGGGCGACGTCAGAAAGCCGGCCGACATCTACCTGCTGCCGGGGGCGGATGCTGTGTCCGGGGCTTCGGCCGACACCATTTTCGACGAGGGGATCTTCGGGCCTTTTTCGCTCCGATGGCCGGGCATGGAGGAAGACCGGAAGAAACTGGACGACGTGCTCAATCCCGCCATCGTTCTCCCGCCCTATGTGATGGAAGAGAGAAGGCAGGCGTTCCTGAGCGAGCTCGCCGGGAAAGAGGCGCTGGCGGCGAGACTGCCGCACTTCAGGCGGATGCTGGAAGATTACGCCTATCTCTTTTACTGCCTCGGGAAATTCGATCTCTATAAGGGGCTCCTTGTCCAGCTTGCCGAAGCCGCGGCGGTGAAGGAGGCTTTCCTGCGCTTCGTGCGGAAGGCTTTCGTAAAGCCGGAAAGTGCGGAGAGGCCCCCGGAAGGCGTCATCATCGATCCCAAGTCGCTTATGAGAAAGTAGGCTCGCGAAACCGCCCATGCACGCCCGCTACGTCGTAAAAGACACCTTCTACAAAAAGGCGAAAAAGGACGGATACCGGGCGAGAAGCGCGTACAAGCTCGAAGAGATACAGCAAAAGTTCACCTTAATAAAGAAAGGCGACCGCGTGCTCGACCTGGGGGCCGCGCCCGGAAGCTGGGTGCAGCTCGAATCCGTGCTCGTGGGGCCGGGCGGCCTGGTCGTCGGCTTCGACATCCTGCCCATCACGCCCGTGCCCGCTTCCAACGTCGTGCTGAAGAAGGCCGACATACGGGAGGTGGACGTGCAGGGACTGCTGCGGGAGACGGGAACCCCTGCCTTCGACGTGGTTACCTCCGATATCGCCCCGAACCTCTCGGGCATCAGGGACGCCGACATCGCCCGGATACACGAGCTTTATCTCGCGGTGCTCCGGATCACGGACGAAGCCCTGAGAAGGGGAGGGGGCTTCCTTATCAAGCTGTTCTTCAGCCCGGACTTCGCCGACATGGAGGCCGCGCTCAAGCCGCGCTTCTCGAAGGTCGCGACGTTCAAGCCCAAAGCGTCCAGGTCCGTCAGCGACGAGGTGTATCTGGTGTGCACGGGTAAAAAGTAGCCTCCCGCCCGCCGCCCCGCAAAAAAATCACGGATAATCGGTTGCAGATTGACTTCGGCCGTATGATCTAGTTAAATAGAAATCACTTCTATTTGACGAGGTGCCGGCCGTGCAGGACTTCGAAGGATTGCTGAGAGGGCTCAAGCTGAAGGTGACTCCCAGGAGACGGGCAATCCTCGAAGTCATGGCGGCCGGGTCGACCTTCCTGAGCCCCGAGGAAATATGGAAGAAGGTGGGCGAGGCCGGCACGAACGTCGGTCTTCCCACGGTGTATCGCATCCTCGAAGAGCTTGCCGGCGGCGGTGTGGTCACCAGGGTCCTCCATGACAACCGCCAGCTTTATTATTACCTTTGCCCGAACAAGGGCCATCACCACCACTTTGTGTGCCTCTCGTGCCATAAGGTCGAAGACGTCGACCTCTGTCTCGGCGAGGCCCTCGAACAGGAAGTAAAGCTGCGCATCCAGGGCGCGCTCTTCTCCCATATCCTTCAGCTCCAGGGGCTCTGCCGCGAATGCCGCGAAAAAGGGGGGAAGGCATGAACAGGCGCGCTCTATTCCTTTCCTGTGTGTTCTTCCTTCTGCTCGCCGCCCTCGCCTCGTGCGGACCACGCCGGGAATCGGCCCCATCGGCCGGCCGGCTCCAGGTGGTAACGACGCTTTTTCCCCTCTACGATTTTGCAAGGGCCGTGTGCGGCGCCAAGGGGGACGTCAGCCTGCTCCTGCCCCCCGGCGTGGAGCCTCACAGCTTCGAGCCGAAGCCGGGGGACGTCGTGAAAATAAACGAAGCCGACATTTTCGTCTACACGGGCGACTTTATGGAGCCCTGGGCCGCGTCGATCATTAAAGGCGCCCTTCGGGCCGACCTGGTCGTCGTCGACGCGAGCCGGGGCGCGATGCTCAGGCAGGAATCGAAAAACCACGGACAATCGGCCGAGGGCCGGGACGCGGCCGCGAGCCACGACGGGGCGCCCGTGGACCCGCATATCTGGCTCGACCTCGGCAACGCGCAGGTGATGGTCGACAACATCCTTGCGGGATGCGTCAGGAAGGACCCGAAGAACAGGTCATTTTACGAAGAGAACGCGACCGCCTACAAGGCGAAGCTGCGCGAGCTGGACGAAAAGTTCAGGAAGGGCCTGGCTTCCTGCGAAACGCGGCTCTTCGTGCACGGCGGCCACTACGCCTTCAATTACCTGGCCCGCAGGTACAACCTGAGTTACGTTTCGGTATATGGCTTCTCTCCCGACGCCGAGCCCAGCCCCAGACACCTGGCGGATATCGTTCAGGAGATAAGGCGGCATAAGATAAAATACGTTTTTTATGAGGAGCTGCTTCAGCCGAGGATGGCCGAAACCATCGCGCAGGAGACGGGCGCGCGTCTGCTCCCGCTCAACGGCGGTCATAACGTGACCAAGGAAGACCTGCAAAAAGGGGTGACCTTCATCGGGCTCCTGGAGCGCGACCTCGACAACCTGAGGGCAGGTCTCCAATGCCGGTAGAGGTCGTTTCCGTCCGGGGCCTGAGGTTCACCTACGAGACCAGGGACGTCCTGCGCGATATCTCCTTTTCCATCGAGGCAGGCGATTACGTGGGCCTTGTGGGGCCTAACGGCTCCGGCAAGAGCACCCTGATACGGCTGATCCTCGGCCTCGAGACCCCGCACGCCGGCTCCGTCTCGCTCTTCGGCCAGGCGCCGTCGCAGTTGAAGGAGTGGCACAAGATAGGGTACCTGCCCCAAAAAAATCCCGCCCTCAGCCGGTTCTTTCCCGCCACGGTGCAGGAGATCGTGGCCCTCGGACTTGTCCCGAAGAGGGCGGACGCCGCAAGGGACGACCGGGAGGCACTACGTAAGGTGCTTGACCTGATGGACATCACGGGCATACGGGACAAGCTGATAGGGGAGCTTTCGGGAGGGCAGCAGCAGCGGGTCCTCCTGGCGCGGGCGCTGATCAAGGACCCGGAGCTGCTCATCCTTGACGAGCCGACCATCGCCGTGGACCCGGAGATAAGGGAGCGGTTCCTCAACGTCCTGATGGAGCTTAACCAGAAGAGAAAGGTCACGGTGCTCCTGGTGACCCACGACACGGGAAGCATCGGCAAGTATGCAAAGAAACTTCTCTACCTGGAAAGGGAGGTAATTTTTTACGGCGGGTTCGACGACTTCTGCCTCTCGGCGGAGATGACGAAGGTGTTCGGTTCTTTTACCCAGCACCTCATATGCCACAGACACGAGTGACCGCGCGCGGAAGACAGCCGCGGGGGCAAGGTCTTTGAGGTTTTCATGGAAGCGCTGCGTTTTTTTGAGTATGCATTCATTATCCGGGCGTTGATAGCGGGCTCGTTTATCGCGCTTCTCTGCGCGAACCTCGGGGTGCTCCTCGTGCTGAGGCGGCTCTCCCTGCTGGGCGACGGGCTTGCCCACGTCACCTTCGGGAGCGTCGCCCTGGGCCTGCTCCTCAAGGTCCAGCCCATCTATGTCTCCGTGCCGGTCGTCGCCTTAAGCTCGCTCGCGATCCTCAAGCTGACCGAAAGAACGCGTGTATACAGCGATGCCGCCATAGGGATCGTATCCGCCTTCGGCGTTTCAGGGGGGGTGATGCTGGCCGGCCTGGCGGCCGGTTTCAACGTGGACCTCTTCAGCTATCTCTTCGGCAACATACTGTCGATCACGAGGGGCGAAATGGTGATGTCCATCGTGCTCTCCCTGATCGTGCTCTGCGTCATCGCTTTCCGGTACAGCGAACTTCTCTCCCTGTCGTTCGACGAGGAGTTCGCCCGGACATCCGGCATCAACGCGGGCCGCATCAATGCGCTCCTCGCCGTGCTGGCGGCGGTGACGGTCGTGCTCGCCATGAAGCTCGTGGGGATAATGCTCACGTCGGCCCTTCTCATAATCCCGGCGGTCAGCGCCTTTCAGATCGCGAAGAGCTTCATGGGCACGCTCTTCTTTGCGGGGTTTACCGCGGTTATTTCCGTGTGGGTCGGTATTTTCCTCTCTTTCCTTATGAATGTGCCCACGGGGGCGACGATCGTGCTCCTCAACCTCGCGTTTTTCCTTGTGCTATACACGTTCAAGGCGCTGTCCGCTTACCTTTCCCCTCGACAATAACCGTGTACTCGCCCCTCGTCTCACTGCCGGCAATCTCTTCAAGCACCTCTTCGATGCTGCCCCGCACGACTTCCTCGTAGAGCTTCGTGATCTCCCTGCAGACGACGACCTTCCTTTCCGGCGTCTCTTCCAGGATCACGCCGAGGGTCTCCGTTATCCTTCGGGGCGATTCGAATAATATCACGGGGAAGGGTCCCGAAAGGACCTCCCTGAGCACCTTCTTCTTCTTTCCTTTCTTCAGGGGGAGAAAGCCGTAGAAGAGGAACCTGTCGGGAGACAGGCCCGATATGGAGAGGGCCGCGAGGGCGGCCGAGGGCCCGGGCACCGCCAGCACCTCGATGCCCGCCTCGCACGCAGCCCTCACCACGGCGTCGCCGGGGTCCGAGATGCACGGGGTGCCGGCGGCGGTGATGAGTGCGGCCTTTTTTCCTTCCATGAGCTGCTCGACGATCGTCCGTGCCCGACGCGCTTCGCTGTAGCTGTTGATCGTGGTGATCGGTTTCCTGATGTCGAGATGGCTCAGAAGCTTGAGGGCCTTATTCCGGTCCTCGGCGACAATGAAATCGGCCTCCCGGAATACCTCGATGGCCCGAAGGGTGATGTCCCCCAGGTTCCCTATCGGTGTGGCAACGACGTAGAGAAGACCCGCCATGAGTCGCAACCCTCCCTCGATCCGATCTTGAACGACGAATTGTGAATTACCATTATAAAGTTTGTGTGAGGCATCGTAAAGACAATGTTGCGTATCTTCGCGTCAAATGCCGCCATAACGGGGCGGACCGTTGACAAATATGGGCACTAGTTCCCGCTAACTTTTTT
>PLSJ01000012.1 GCA_003165115.1 Syntrophaceae bacterium
GAAGAGGAAGGGGTGAGATTTCTTGGAAGAGCCAGGAAAGGAAAGGCGACAGAGAGGGAGCTTTTCGACAGCCGACCATAGAGCGGCGTTCGATAGGGTAATGGCGATATCGAGATGTGCTGAATACATCGAAGATTTCAAAAGCCTGTCGCTCGACGATGTTGTGTCGAAAACAAACCTCTGCCGCAAGTGGGGACTCAAAACCATTGTCCCGCCTTATCTTTCTGATAGAAATAAGGAGCATCGGCCTTTTCTTCACGTAAATACGCCGAAGGCAATCGAATTCGCGGATGAAGTTGCTTTCTTCTGCGAAACGTGGCCGGACTTGGCGGAATATGCGCCCAGCTTTTCACCACTTTCTTGCGATGGTGATTTTCGTTGGAATTATCTTACCTACAAAGAGCCGCCACAGCCGCCGGGTTGGGTTGAAAGGGGCTATATTCAAGTATGGATAGACTTTAGCAGAAGCGCCGAAGAATTGCGCGAAGCCTTTGACAGGCTAATAAAAGGATTCAGGAAACACCAGCAAAAGAAGAGGAATCCAAGGAAAACCGCTTTGAATAAATGGGCAATTTGGGATGACCACCATTTGAAGGAGAAGTCCTTAAACAGCATAGCTCTCATAGTTGCAAGAAAGGAGTATCCCCGAGGGCAAAGAACGCCCGCGTATAATAATGACTTGTGGCCGCATTATAAGCGTGAAGAAACGGCGCACAAACAGGCTGTAAAGCTGATAAAAGCCGTGGAAAACGATGCCCGCGACAGACAGGCCAAACACATGTCTGTTCTGACTCCCGGTCCGCTTGGGGACCGCCCCTAGAATCCTCATTCCAGACCCAATTTAGTTGACGTTTATGCTCCGGTCTTAAACGTCAATTTCTAATTTCTCCGACAGAGTACATAATAGCCCATGAAGGACGGTGCCATGTGCGAACGTTCTTCATGGGATTTTTATTTCATGGTCGAGAGGTGGCAAAATGAGTGAGCGGCTTCTGAGGTTACCGGACATTCTTGAGCGAATTCACGTCAGCAAGTCTACTTGGTGGAAGGGAATCAGGGACGGGATATTCCCGAAAGGTATCAAGCTAACCCCACGCACAACCGTATGGCGAGAGAGCGATATTGACGCCATTTGCGGGCAGGGCTAAGGGGCAGGCCATGAGTGAGCAGGCCCGTTTTACCCTCTTCGACCGGCACGTCTTCGAAACCTTCGCCAAGCCCGGCGAGGTGATTGAAGTCCGAATACTGAAGGCTCTTGGAAAGTCGGAAGCCTGGGGCGGTGAGTACGCACGAGGCACGGTGAGCGGCTATTTTGACGATCACGAAGCTTTCTGCAGGGCCGTGCAGCTTGCGGATAGGGCCATTCATGGCGGTATTTACTTCACGCTCCAGGTAATCGACCCTCGACTTATCGGGCGGGCCTACAACCGCCTGAAACCTTCTGACTTGACCACATCCGACACCAACGTTCTTGCCTACCGATGGTTGCCCGTTGACCTTGACCCGGTTCGGCCTTCGGGTATCGCTTCGAGTGATGTGGAGCTTGCCGAGGCCCTTGAACTGCGGGACGTGGTGGCTGAATGGGTTGTAAGAGAGCTTGTCTTTCCTTCACCTATCCGGGCCATGAGCGGCAACGGCGGACATCTTCTTTTCAGACTGTCCGATATGCCCGCCAACGACGAGACCCGGCAATTTATCAAAGGAACCCTCGAAATGCTCGCGGCGCGGTTCAATACCGACAAGGTACACGTCGACACAACCTGCTTTAACCCGGCGCGAATATGGAAGCTCTACGGCACGACCGCACGCAAGGGCGACGAAGTACCGGCGGGACCGGGCAGAGAGCGCCGGCCGCATCGAACGGCCTGCATCGATGACATGGGAGACAACCAATGAGCGGCGCGACGGTATCACAGGAAGCCATGGATAAGGCACGGGCCATGTTCGCGGAGCAGGAGCCGCCGAAGCAGACGGACGGCCACAAGGCCCGCGTCGACGTGGGCGCATACCTCGACCACTACCGGAGGGCGTATACGGTCAAGACAACCGCGACGGGCACGCTCTACATCCTTTCGGACGGTTGTCTCTTCGACCGGGGGCATAAGGGCGCGGGGATACTTCAGACGGCAGGCGGACCCCTTCTTTACAAATGCTTTCACGATAGTTGCCAGGGGCACACGTGGCAAGAGGCCAAGAAGATCATAAGCGGAGATGACAATCTCTCGCCTTTCATGAACGACGGACAGAAAAGGGGAACGGCCGGACAGAAGCAGGGCGAACACCCGCCCATGGTTTTCACTGCCCTGGATGAGCTTCTCGCAGAACCGGATGAAGCCGTCTCGTGGGTGTGGGACGACATTCTACCCACGGGCGGTCTTTCGGTTATCGTGGCGAAGCCGAAAGCGGGCAAGAGCACCTTTGCCCGTAATCTTGCTCACTGCGTGGCGCAAGGTTTGCCTTTCCTGGGCAAGCAAGTTCAGCAAGGCCCGGTCTTGTATTGTGCCTTTGAGGAGAAAAGAGGAGAGGTAAAGAAACACTTTCGGCTCATGGGTACGAGCGGACCGATTCACAGTTTCATCAACGTGGCACCTGACGACGCAATGAATCAGATTGAGGGGGCCATAGCGAAGCTCAAGCCCGTGCTCGTCATTATCGACACTCTTTTTAAACTCGCCCGTATCAAAGACGGCAACGACTACAGCCAGGCCATAACCTCCATAGAGCCGCTTCTAAAGCTCGCAAGAGATACCGGCGCACATCTCGCGACCGTGCATCACGCCGGCAAGGGCGAGCGGCAGGGAGGCGATTCTATCCTTGGGTCCACAGGCATATTCGCGTCCGTCGACACGGCCGTCATCATAAGGCGCGGTGAGAAATACAGAACTGTGCACACCATTCAGCGTTATGGCGACGACATGGAAGAAACTACGTTGGAATGGGACTCCGAGCGGAAAATGGTGAGCTTGGGAAAAAGCCGAGAAGAAGAGGACCTTCAAGCCATGGAAGAGATGATCTTGCAGCTTCTCCAAGGTCAAGAAGACCCGCTTACCGAGGCCGTCGTTGATGAGGCCGTGGAGGGCAGGACGACTTTGAAGAGAAAGGCCCTTCGGTCGCTCGTGAGCAAAGAGAAGGTTCAGAGGACAGGCAAAGGCGGTAAAAACGATCCCTTCAAATATTCTTGTTCCCTTGTTCCCGAAATATATACGGGAACAACAAAACAAGAATCAGAAAATGACGATAAACCTAATAACTACGCGGATTATTCTTGTTCCCAAGATTTGGCAAAAAATCGGGGATTTGAGGATTTTAGGGAACAAGAAAAATATACTCCACAGCATACAGGCGAAGAGACCGCCGAAGCCGAAGTCCTGGACGTGGAAGTACTTTGAGATGACAGTCTACACGGTCGAGGAACCATTCAGAGCAAAAACGGGCGAGATCAGAAAGGGCCAGGTGATCGCCATGCCGGAAGATAAGGCGGACCGCTTGCTTAAGGCCGGGAAAATTGCCGAGGTGAAGCCCTGTCCGAACTGCAATGAATACGCATGGTGGCTATCCATTCACGGTGTGCTTGTGTGCGGTGTCTGTCACCCGCCCGTGTCCGGCACCGTCAAGAAGTGGATAAGTGACCCGGACACGTTGACCAGGATGAAGGCAGCGAGGCCAGCAGTAGTTCTTTCCTGGGAAGAGATACGGCAAAGGAAGGTGTCGCATGAAGGCAGGTGAGCGCAGATGATAGGCGTAGGACACGGGGACAAGATTACGCGGAAGCAAGAGGCGGCAATAGCGGCGCTCCTCACGGAGCCGACCATTGAGAAGGCGGCCAAGGCTTGCGGCATAGGCGAGGCGACCTTGAGAAGATGGTTACAGGACACCGGCTTTCAGGAGCGATACAGAACGG
>PLSJ01000193.1 GCA_003165115.1 Syntrophaceae bacterium
GCCTTCGGCCACTCGATCCTGGCGATGAGCGGCGAAGAGACGCTGGCCCAGGTCTACCGCGAGGTCGAGTCGCCGAAGCTGCCGAACTTCAAGAAGGCGGCCTTCATCGTCTTCGTCTACAGCCTGGTACTGACGGCCGGCATCTCCTTCCTGGCCGTGTGGCTGATTCCCGACGAGGTCCGCATGAAGGACTACTCGGACAATCTCATCGGCGGCCTGGCGATGCACGTCGTGGGGCCGCCGCTGGCACGGCTGGCGCTGAACGCCTTCGTGGTGGTCGTGGGCTTCCTGATCCTGGCTGGGGCGGTCAACACGGCGATCATCGGCTCCAACGGCGTGTTGAACCGGGTGGCCGAGGACGGCGTGTTGCCCGATTGGTTCCTCAAACCGCATCGCCGTTACGGCACCACGCATCGCCTGCTGTATCTGATCATCGGGCTGCAATTGCTGGTGATTATTGTCAGCCGGGGCAACATGTACGTGCTGGGCGAAGCGTACGCCTTCGGCGTGGTCTGGTCGTTTGCTTTCAAGGGGCTCGCGATGGTGGTGCTGCGCTTCAAAGACAGATCGGTGCGTGAGTGGCGGGTCCCCTTAAACATCAACCTTGGGGGCAACGATATTCCGTACGGGCTTGGGGTGATCGCGGCGCTGCTGTTCTCGGTAGCCGGAATAAATTTGATTACTAAAGAGGTGGCGACGATCAGCGGGGTGACCTTTACACTCGTCTTTTTTCTCGTCTTTGTCATCTCGGAACGCATCAACGAGCGAAAACAGGGCGGAGCAGCCCACGTCGAGATGGATCAATTCCAGATTCATCCGCAAGACAACGTTTCAAACGGGAGTCTCGGCGTCCGGCCCGGCAACACGCTCTGTTTCGTGCGTGATTACCACACGCTCGATCACCTTCGCAAAGCCCTGGAACTGACGGACACGGACAAAAAAGACCTGGTGGTGATGACCGTGCAGATCCTAAAAGGACCCGATACCGGCTACAAGGGCATCGCCGAACACCATCTCTTTACGAGCATCAAGCAATTGCTGTTCACCCATGTGGTCGCCCTTGCGGAAAAGGAAGGCAAGCCCGTGCACCTGCTCGTTGTGCCATCTTCCAATATTCTCGACGCCATCGCCCTTACGGCTGCGCAGCTCGACTCGGCGGAAGTCATCACCGGGCCATCGCCTGTGCTGTCGCCAGAAAGACAGGCGGAACATTTCCGAAAGGCGTGGGAAAAGTTACGGGATCGACCCACGCATCAGGTCTGTTTCCGTGTCATCGAGCCTGACGGCGCCACGCTCGATTTCCCTGTTTCAGCGCCTCCGGGAAGAACTGCCCCGGTCCGGAAATAAACACAATCGCGTTGCCCTTCCGCAGGTCATGGAGCGGTCACAAGAAAGCAGGGAGACAACCCCTTACACACGGGACCTTGGACGATTCCAAGGAGGATGGAGCATCTCTTTTGCCTGCGAAGTATTGAATGAAGAAAGTCCTGCAATTCTATCAATCGGTTACCAGAAGAAAGGTGCAACCGGATTTACTCGTCGAGCACCTTTCTGATCGTCTTCGCGATCTCCCTCTTCGACAGCGGTTTCATTGCAAATGCCCGTATGCCTGCCGCCTTCGCCTTATCCGCATCGACCAGATGGCTGAATCCCGTACTCATGATGATAGGCATATCGGGCCGCAAGATGAGGATTTTCCTGGCAAGATCAACGCCTGTCATTTCGGGCATAGTCTGATCCGTGATGACGAGGTCGAACAGGGATGGGTCCTCTTTCAGGAGTGCCAGGGCCTCCCTGCTGCTCGTCCGGGACGTTACCGCATAGCCGAGTCTTATAAGGGTCTTCTCTCCCGTCTCGACAAGGGTCTCGTCGTCATCGAGGAAGAGAATTCGTTCGGAGCCGGCAGGTATCTCCTCGTCACTGGGTGCGTCAGTCGCCGCATCTTCGGTAATCCTCGGGAAATGGACGGTAAAGGTGGAACCTTTGCCCGGCTGACTGACGACTGTAATGTAGCCCTTGGACTGTTTCACGATGCCCTGGACCACGGATAAGCCGAGACCCGTGCCTTCCCCAGGCCCCTTCGTGGTGAAGAAGGGATCGAATATCTTATCGAGGATGTCGGGTGGTATGCCCTTACCCGTATCGCGGACCAGGAGCCTCATGTAAGGCCCCGGCATCATGCCATGAAAGCCGTGGGAGGCCGGCACGCTGAAGTCAGAGAACTCTATGTCGAGGACCCCTCCCTTCTCGCGCATTGCATGCACGGCGTTGGTGCAAAGGTTCATAAGGACCTGCTGAATCTGGGTAGGGTCTCCGAGGATGGGCCCCGACTCACTTTTGGCGGCAACCCTGAGCTTGATAGTCGACGGTGTGGATGCCCGTAGGAATTCTACGGTCTCCGTGACGATGCCGCTCAGTCGCAGAGGCTTTTTTTCCTGCTCGGTCTGCCGGGCGTAGGCAAGCATCTGCCTGACCAGGTCCCGGCCCCGAAAGCTCGCCTCCATGACCTTCTCCAGGTGATGAGCCTGAAGACTCCCTTTCACGACATCGTCGGCCGCCAGTTCCGTAAAACCCATGATCGCCGCAAGCATGTTGTTGAAATCGTGGGCGAT
>PLSJ01000033.1 GCA_003165115.1 Syntrophaceae bacterium
TGAAGATAAAATACATTGTCAACACTCATTCCCATGTGGACCATATACTGGGTAACAAGCGCATGCAGGATTTGACCAACGCGACGATCGTGATTCATGAGAAAGAAGCCTATGCGCTTACTCACCAGTCCCAGGAGATGCTGAACATGTTTGGGGCGGTGCCATCTCCTCCTGCGGGCAAAACGGTAAAGGAAGGCGACGTGATAACCGTGGGAGAAGTAAGCCTGTCGGTTATTCATACCCCGGGTCACTCCCCCGGTGCCATCTGCCTTTACGGTCACGGTCTCGTCTTCACCGGCGACACGCTGTTTGTGGAAGGTGTCGGCAGAACAGATCTGGGAGGCGGCTCCCATGAGGTGCTCATGTCCTCCATCCGCAACAAGCTTTTTACACTACCCGATTCGACCGTGGTGCTTCCCGGCCACAATTATGGTAGTGCGCCGAAAAGCACCATAGGCAGGGAAAAAGTCAACAATCCGTATGTGGGCTCTCGTTCGTAGCCTCGTCATGGTACGCGGTAAAATTTGATCAGCAGATTTCCATCCTGTTTATCGGCTTTTTGATTTTCTCACTGCTGAGCACGCGAATGGAACCGGGCCACGACCTCTTCCTCCAGGTGCCCTGACTTCAAGGCTGAAAGTGTCCGGGAAGAGGGTAACTTATACACTTTTCGGCATCATCCGGATGCAGCACATCTCCCCATCCAGAATTGGAGCACTCCTCCTGAGTAATCCCAGCTCAGGCAAAGGCACGCCCCCGATAGAGTGCGGTCGTCATCAGGCCCTCGCTTCACGCCGCGCGAGGATCAGCCCGGGCGCCATAGGCAGCCAGAAGGTGAAGAAGCGGAAGAGGAGCGTCGCCGCGAGACCGGCGGTGACCGGCACTCCGATGAGCTTGAGCGTGGCCACGGAGACGGCCTCGAAAACCCCAAGCCCTCCGGGGACCACTCCAAGCGTCCGCGCCAGCGTCGAGAGCATGAAGCTCGCAAAGACCGGCGCAGGATTGACCTCAAGACCGAGGGCCCACAGCATGATCCAGAGTGTCCCCGCATCCAGCGCGACGATTGCGATCTGGAAGCCCATGCATTGCATGATGAGCGAGATATCGTGAGCGATGGCCGGCGTCGCCTCGGTAAGCGCTCGAAGCGCCGGCTTGATAAAGGGCAGCCGCTTGAGCCAACCGGGCAGCCTGCGGCCGCGGCTCACCCACAGGAGGGCCATGGGAACGGCTGCCGCCAGGGGCGCGAAGATGCACGCCGGCAAGGCCATGAGAGATGTGAGGTCTCCGTGTGCCCAGACGATGCCGAGAGCGATGCCCAAAGCCAGCACGTAGGCCGCGTAGTAGCTCACGAGATCGACGACGACCGCGGCCATGCTTGCGCCGCGCGGCACGCCGCGGCGGTCTAGTGCCCGGATGACGAGCAGCGTGCCGCTCAGGCCGACGCTGGGAATAGCCTGGTCCATAAAGAGCTTCGCCAGCCCCAAACCGACATAGGAGCGGAGCGGCCTCGATATGCTTGCGCAGCCAAGGACTTGCCGCCAGATACAGGCGTCAGTCACGTAAGTTCCCATCTGGAGCACAAGGGCAACGAGCAGCCAGGCAGGCCGAGCGTGGAGCAAAAGCTGCGTGAAGGCCATCTCCTGGCTGTAGTGTGTCGCAAACATCACCACACCGGCCAGGAGGGCCAGTCCAAAGATCCACGAGACCCAACGGGCGAGAGTCTTTGATCGACCCTTTGTCACCGTCAGCCCACCGGCTCGGCTTTGGATTTATTTTGGGTCATTCGCATAGCGAACACCCTCTGCGATGCCGGCGGTCAAACAAATGGTGTCCCACGATTCCGAGTGAAACGGCAAGGTGCGGTCATCCTGTTTTTGATGTTCTCCCTCCCCTCCTTCAGGTTTTCCTTGAGGCATCTATACCAAGGGACCAATGTGAAGCGAGGGGTAAGGGTGAAGAATGCTCTCACCCATGTGAGCACCCAGGACAAAGCCGGCCTCGATCCTTCACGATTCGGCGAGAGGAAGACTATAACCCTCGAACTGCTTCCGCCAGTCGCGCGCCCACTCCAACAGGTTGGCGGGGAGTTGCGCCTGCTCGCCCCTAAGGTGCTGCTCCTCGGAAATGCGGTGGTCCTTTGCCTCGCCAGCCAGTTTTTCGAGCTTGCCCCGATACTCTTCGTTGTCTTCCATCGCGATCGTTTCTCCGGCATAGGCTTCGATCGTGAACAGATGTTTCCTCACACACATCTCACCGCCCGTCTCGCAGGGGCAAGATGGGTCTGCTATGTGATCCTGCAGAAGGAGGAGTTCCTTCACCAACTGGTCATACTGCCAATTCAGAATTTTATCCATGCATACCTCCTCTCGGACATTTGGGTTTTGTCATAAATTTTCAGGCTTTTGTTCAAAACACTTTGATTCTCACATATTGTTCCAGACAGGCCTGCCTCCCCCTGCCGAAATGGGGTTTATGACATCTCATAAGCCCCTCCCTGACCCGCCTGTGGTACATTCACGTATGGCGGGGGAAATGAAATCCGGTAATTGTTTATGAGCTTTGCCACATGGC
>PLSJ01000404.1 GCA_003165115.1 Syntrophaceae bacterium
AGTGGCGAATATAGGCGGCGACGGCGCGGGCGGGTTGGTAGACGCCCGAGTGGCCGTCACAGAGCACGTCCGCCTTCAACGCCAGCAGCTCCTCCATGGAGACGCGCCACGCAGCCGTGTCGCAGTCAAATTCTTCGAGGAGGGGGGCGGCGATGTCCTGGCCGAAGAGAATCCTCTTGCCGTCGCTGTCCGCGTAGATCGAGATGGAGCCGGGGGTGTGCCCCGGTATGTGCAAAAAAGAAAGGTCTTGTCCTTCGAAGTGGATGTCGCCCCTCGGGCCTGTTAATCTCGCATCGATAGGCAGAGGCGGAAAAACGATTTCAAAGCAGAACGCGGCGGTCAACCTGTCGTCTCCGCGCTCGACGATTTCCGCGTCCATTTCGTGCATGACGAGGCGGCTGCCGAATTGCTCCCGCACCCGGGCTGCGGCGCCGATGTGGTCGACGTGGCAGTGGGTGAGGATCGCGGTCGAGATGCGCGAGGGCGAGATGCCTTTTTCTTCGATATTTGCAACCATCCTGTCGAATGCCGCACCGAACCCGACGTCGATGAGCACCGCTTCCCCGTCCAGATCGATAAGGTAGACGTTGCAGTCCCTTTGATCCGTAATGTCCGGGCCTGCCACGCGGTAGATGCCTTTTATCATGTGCCCGTCATCCTTGAAACGAGTTTATGCGAACGCTCTTAAGAATATATTATACTATTTTCATTTATACCACCCGGACGCTTCTGCGCGAGAACGAACGGAGGCCGCGAGAGCACATGAAAGTGCCTGAAAAGAGATTCGACGGGATTGTCAGGAAAGCGGTGGGGCGCATCCCCAAGGAGATACGGAAGCATCTGGACAACCTTGTCATCTCCGTCCTGCCGAGGCCCTCTCTTGAGATGCGAAAGGAGATGGGACTGGGGCCCAATGACGAGTTGTTGGGGCTCTTTCAGGGCGTCGCATTGACAGAGCGCTCCATTACCGCGCCGCCGCTCTATCCCGACACGATATTCCTGTTCCAGCGGCCTCTCGAAGAGATGTGTGAGACCGTCGAGGAACTGGAGGAGCAGATCGAGATAACGGTAGTCCACGAGGTGGCGCACTATATCGGCATGGACGAGGAGAGGCTCGCCGAGCTGGGATACGAATAATCCGCGCATGGTCTGCCCGATATAAAAAACATTAAAGTGTTTTAACATTTTGCTTGACAGAGAGTTTGTGAATTCCTTATCATTACATTCGGGAGTATTATGTTACTTTTTCGAGAAAGGAGTTTAGCAGCATGCCACAGGGTAAGGTAAAATGGTTCAACGATTCAAAGGGGTATGGGTTCATCGAGCAGGAAGAGGGGGGGGACGTATTCGTGCATTATTCTGCAATCCAGCAAAACGGATTTAAATCCCTGAAGACGGGAGAGGCCGTGGAGTTCGAGGTCGTGAGCGGACCGAAGGGCCCACAGGCGTCAAACGTCGTGAAGGTCGAATAAAAGGGGCTTCATTTCCCCTTTTTTTCCTTCTCCTTTATCTCGTTCCAAAGGGCGTCCATGGCTTTCAGGTCGCCCTTTGTCAGGTCGAGGTTCCTTTCCACGTAATCGAACCTGCGGAGGAACTTGTCGATAGTGAGCCGTAGCGCGTGCTCGGGGTCGATCTCGTGCCTGCGCGAGATGTTGACCACGGTGAAGAGGAGGTCCCCGACTTCCTCTTCAATGTCTTCATGGACGAGCGACGCCTCCGCCTCTTTCAGCTCTCCGATCTCTTCACGCAGCTTGTCATGGATGTCCTCCAGCTTCTCCCAGTCAAACCCCACCTTTGCCGCTCTTTTCGATATCACGTAGGCGCGCAGCAGGGCGGGAAGTATCTTCGGCACGTGAGAGACCGGGGAATAACCGGCCTTTTCCGTCTTCTTTATTTCTTCCCACCTTTTCTCCACCGGCGTTTCATCGCCGCCCGGAGAGAATACGTGGGGGTGCCTCCCATGCATCTTGTCGAACGTCGCACGGAGCACCTCCCTGATGTCAAACTGCTGCTTTTCTTTGCAGATCTGGCATATGAAGACGATATGGAAAAGGAGGTCCCCGAGTTCCTCCTTCATTGCGTCGTAGTCCTCGTGCTGGATCGCCTCGATCAACTCGTACACTTCTTCCAGAAGGAGCGTCTTGAACGCCTGCTCGGTCTGTTTCTTATCCCACGGGCAGCCGTGTTCGCCCCGAAGGGTCTCCATCATTGCGACGAGTGAGGTGAACTCTTCCATATGGTCTCCAGTACGAGTGACGTCGCGTTTTCTATGACGTCTCTTTGCTTCTCCAGCACATGCCTGCCGGCGTCGACAAGCGCCTTTCTCACGTCCGCGTCGGTCAGCACGAGTCTTATCTTCGCAAGGAGCGCGGGTCCGTCTTCGACCATGTAGCCGGCATGTTCTTCCCTCACCTCGCCGGCAATCTCCCTGAAATTTTCCACGTGCGGGCCGAAAATCACCGGGGTCCCGACGAAGAGAGGCTCAAGAAGGTTTTGTCCTCCGTAGGGGGCCAGGCTTCCCCCGACGAAGGCGACGACGCTTCCGGCATAAAGAGCGACGAGATCGCCCACGGTGTCGACGAGGACGACCGCCTGTCCTGCTTCTACCCGGCCCTCTTTCAAACTCGAATAGCGGACGACCACGAAGGCGTCCGAAAGCTGTCTCTCGATGACGGCGACCAGGGTCAATTCCCTTGGCGCCAGGAAGATACCGAGTCGAGGAAATTCCTCTCTGAGCACCTTTATGACGGGGATAAGGATCGGAAGCTCTTTCTCCCGTATGCTGCCGAAGACGACATTCTCCTGTTTATGGCTGGGTGCCGGGAGGCCGCGTATCTCGCGGTAGTATTTGAGGTTTCCCGCGTTGACCACCTTGTCGGCAGGCATGCCCAACGAGACGAACCTTTGGGCCTGCGCTTCCGACTGGGCAAGGACAAGCTCCACACAGGAGAACAGGCTGTGCAGGAAGAAAGACAGGCGTCGATAGCGGCCCAGGCTGCCGTCGGAAATGCGGCCGTTGATGATGAAGACCGGTATGTGCTTGCGCCCGGCGGTCCATATGAGATTTGGCCAGATCTCGGTCTCCACCAGCAGGAGGGCGGCAGGCGTTGATGCGCCGATAAAGCGGTTGAGAGAGTATGGAAGGTCGAAGGGCAGGGAGAAGACGTCTGCCGACCCTGCGAGCTTCTTCCGCAGCAGATCCCTGGCATAGTAGGTGTTCGTCGTGACGACGAACGGATTCCCCACCATTGACCGCGCCCGATTGATGAACGTTTCCGCGATGATCGCCTCGCCTACCGAAGCGGCGTGTATCCATATGGCGCCCTCCAGCCTGTCGCCGGCCGGGGCCGGGAACAGGCGCTCGCGAAACGTTTTCCTGATCTTCTTCTGCGTGAGGGAGAAAAGAAGGAAAAAGGGGAGAACGGCGTGAATGAGCAGGTTGTATATCAGTCGCCACATGCCATGCGGTCCGCTGTTTCGGTAAGTGATATGAGCGCGTCTTCTATCTCGTGCCTCTTCGCCTCCAGGTCGTCGCCCTGCACGTCCCGGGACACGTAAATGGGGTCGCCCCACAGGAAAAAGACCCTGGAGAAAGGATAAGGGAGCAAAAAACGGTCCCATGAGTCAAAAAGTTTCCTTCTGCTGGCGCCGTAGGTAACGGGTACGATAGGTCTGCGGGAGAGCCTGGCGAGCTCGACTATCCCCTGTTTCATCCGATATCGCGGTCCTTTCGGACCATCGGGCGTTATGGCTATGTCGGTCCCATCCTTCAGCTCCGCGAGCATTTCCCTTACCTGGGAGACCGACCCCTTTCTGTAGGACCCCCTGACCGTGCCGAGGCCGAAATACCGTATTACCCTGGCGATGAACTCACCGTCCCTGTGGCGCGAAATGAGTACCTTCGCCCCGCTCCCCCTATAAACAAAAGGCATGGCGAGCAATCTGCCATGCCAGAAACAGGCGATGATGTTGTCGCCCTGCCGCCATAATCGGTCGACCGATTCCCTGTTCACCTGCGTTATCGTGAGGGTGGCGCGCAGGACGAGAAGGAAAAGGTAGACGACCGGCGGGAGCAGGTGGAGCAACAGGGCATACTTGAGGCGTTTAAACATTCTTCAGCCTCTTGTTGATCCGTATTATCTTCTTCTCGGACTCGTCCCTGAACTGCAGCTCGTAGAGGTTCTTGTACTTGCCCTCCACCCCGAGAAGCTCGTGATGCGTCCCCTCCTGCACGATACTGCCGCCGTCGAGGACTATTATCCTGTCGGCGTTCATTATCGTCGAAAGCCTATGAGCGATGATAATGGTTGTCCGGCCTTCCATCAGGTTTTCAAGCGCCTTTTGCACCTCTACCTCGGATGCGCTGTCGAGGGCGCTCGTGGCTTCGTCCAGAATCAGGATCGGCGCATCTTTGTAAAGCGCCCTTGCGATGGCGATCCTCTGTTTTTGTCCGCCCGAGAGCCTGACGCCCCTTTCCCCCGCGATCGTGTCGAGCTTCTTGGGCAGCTTCGCAATGAACTCATGGGCATAGGCGGAATGAATGGCAGCCTCGACTTTCTCCATGTCCACCGCTTTGCCATGGGTAATGTTGGCGAGGATGGTATCGTTGAAAAGGATTACATCCTGCGTGACGAGGGCTATGTTTCCCCTGAGCGATGCGATGGTCAGGTTCCTTATATCGACCCCGTCGAGCATGAGAGAACCATCGGTCACGTCGTAGAACCTGAGGATCAGGTTGACCAGCGTGGTTTTTCCCACCCCGCTTTCGCCGACCAATGCCACGGTCTCGTTCCTCGCTATGCGGAGGTTTATATGCTTCAGGACCATCTTGTCTTCATACTTGAACGATACGTCGATGAAATCGATCATCCCTTCCACGGCGGCAATCTCGATGGCACCGGGCTTGTCGCCCACTTCCGGCACGCGGTCGACCACTTCGAACACCCTCTGCGCCGCCGCGAGCCCCTGCTGGATATTGTGGTTCTCCTTGTTGAGCCTCTTGATCGGCTCATAGAGCAAAAGGAGGGCGGTGGTGAAAGAGAAGAAATTGCCCGGCGTCGACTTTCCGGAAATGACCGCGCCTCCGCCGTACCAGATGATGAAGGCTACCGCAATGCCGCCGAGCACCTCCATGACAGGCGAAGAAAGGGCCTTCACCTTATAGCGTCTCAACACGATGCGGAAAAGGTCCTCGTTCTCTTCGTTGAACTTCCTGCCTTCGTACGACTCCATGGTAAAGGCCTTCACTATCCTCTGCGCGGTGATCGTCTCATGGAGGAAACTCGTCAGCTTCGCCATCGCCTTCTGGTTCTGAACGCTGATCTTTCTGAGTCTTCTCCCGAAGGCGACGATAGGGTAGGTGGCGAAGGGGAGGACGATAAAAGCGATGATCGCGAGCTTCCAGTCGCGGTAGAACACCACGAAGACAAGGGTGATTATGGTGAATGCATCTTTCAGGATCGCGGTAAAAGAGTCGGAGACGGCGCCCTGGATCAGGCTGATATCGTTGGTAATGCGGGATATAATGAGGCCCGTGGGCGTCTTGTCGAAAAAGACGAGCGGTTGGAGCTGGAGGCGGCCGAACACGAGGTTCCTGATATCGGTGATGATCTTTTGTCCCACAAAGCCCATGAGGTATGCCTGGAGGTAATCGAAGACCCCCCTTGCCAGGTAGAGAATCATGACGCCGAAGGGGATGAGGACGAGCAGCCTGGCGTTCTTCTCAAAGAAGATTTTGTCCATCACGGGCTGGACAAGGTAGGCCGTAAGGCCGTTTGTCGCGGCGACAAGGGACATGAAGGCCATGGCGAAGGCGAGCTTCACCCAGTAAGGCCGGAGAAAATTAAGGAGTCTCAGGTACAGGGCCATATCTTCTCTCTAAAAACTGAAGGATTTCTGCGCACGCAATGCGATAGGGATCGTGGTCGGGTGTGGTAAGTTTTTTCCGCACCTCTTCCGTCTCTTTCTGTATTGCAGACCTGTCATTATTTACCATAGAAACTACCCTGTTGGCAATACGTCCGGCGTCCAGGGACTGGACGAACTCGGGGAATATCTCATGTCCCGCGATAATATTGGGCAGGCTTATATGGCTGACGCGGACCACCATCCGCGCGATCAGATAGGACAGGCTGGAGATCTTGTAAAGAACGACGGAAGGGACGCCGAGGATAGCGGCCTCCAGGGTCGCGCTGCCGGACGCGATCACGGCCGCATCGGAAAAGGCCAGGCAATCATACGGCAGACCTTTTACGAGGGTCACGCCGTCCGTTTCTTTGATAAAAGGGGCGAAGAACGCCTCACTCATGGTATCGGCGACGGGAAGAAGGACCTTCAGCCCGGGCAGGCGGTCTTGCAGCAGGCGGACTATGTCCATGAGGACGGGCATGTGTTTTCTCGCCTCATTCTGCCGGCTCCCCGGCATTATGGTGATGACGGGCGCGCCTTCGTGCAAGGCGAACATGGAGCGAAACGCATCGCTCGTGTAGCGGGGCTTCACGGTGTGCAGGAAAGGGTGGCCTATGTACTTTGCGGGTACCTCGTGTTCACGGTAAAGCGCCTCTTCGAAAGGGAGGATACAGAGGACCAGGTCGATCCACGACCTTATCTGCTTCATACGGCCCTTCCTCCACGCCCATACCTGCGGGGGGATGAAATAGACCGTAGGGATGCCGAGGCGTTTTGCCGCCTTTGCGACCCTTAAATTGAAGCCGGGAAAATCGACGAGTATCAGGAGGTCCGGCCTGGTTTCGCGAAGGTGCCGCGTGAGCGCGACGTATGCCTTCCATATATGGCCTGCCTTGAAAAAGACTTCGCTCAGGCCGGTGAGGGAGATGTCCCGGTAATCGTGGACGAGCCTGACGCCCGCCTCCGACAGTCGTGTGCTGCCCATGCCGCTGAATTCCACATCGAGGGCGCCGGCCATGGCCCGGACCAGGTGGACGGCGTGCAGCTCGCCCGACAGCTCGCCCGTGACGATCACCGCCTTCCTTATCAAGACCTTCCGCTCGCGTCTGTGGCGAGATGCCGGTCGATCGTCTCTTTTATGGTGTTTGCCAGGACGAGTGCAGCCAACCCGTCCTCGCCGTTAACGAGGACGTCCGTCCCATACCGTACCGCATTGACGAATGCCTTAAGCTCATCATGCACGGGGTCTGGACGGACCGCCCGATAGGTGCGGAGCTTCATCCCGCCGCCCGTCTCTTTTCTTGCCGAAAACATCTGTCCCGCGGCGAGGTTGAGCGAAAAGGACCCGCCTTCCTCGAATACCGAGAACACCCTCTCCCTCGTTTGGGATACCCTGCTCGCCGTGAGGATTGCAACGCAGCCGCCGGCAAACTCGATACGTGCCCTTGCCACATCGATCTTCTCCGTGAGAACGGGTGTGCCGCGGGCGTCTATGCGGATAATATCGTCCTTTACGAGGGACAGGACGAGGTTGATGTCATGGATCATGAGGTCATGCACCACGTCGATGTCGGTCGACCTGCCGGTAAAGGGGCCGNNCGCGATGGGCTTTTCGACGAATACATGGATACCTTTTTCGAGCAGCTCGCGGGCAACGGCGTAGTGGGTTTCGGTCGGCGACGCGATGACCGCCGCCTGGAGCCCGTCCTCAAGCGCCTCCGCGTAGTGGCCCGCCCCTACGGCCCCGTGCAGCCGGGCCGTCTCCGTCGCCAGCGCGCGGTCCGTGTCTATGACGAAGGTGAGGGCCACGTCCTTCATGCCGGCAAGCTTCTGCGCATGGATCCGTCCCATGTGGCCTGCGCCGACAAGGCAGAGCTTTCACGGCATATACCCCTCTCGGACGCGCGGATAAAAGTGACAAGCTCTTTGACGTGCTCTCCTTCCAGTTCCTCCTCGATCTTCTCCAAAGATGCCTGGAGCGAGAGGGATGACCTGAAGAGGATCCGGTAAGCCTTCTTGAGCGTCGCGATCTCTTCCTTGGAAAAACCGCGTCTTTCGAGACCCACCACGTTGAGGCCGTAAAGAGTGGCCCTGTTGCCCGCGGCCATGACAAACGGAGGCACGTCCTTGGGGATCCCCGTAAGGCCGCTGACAAACGCATATTTCCCCACCTTGCAGAACTGGTGGATGGCGCAAAGGCCGGAGAGGATGGCGAAATCGTCTATGTGGGCGTGGCCGCCAAGGGTGGCGCAATTGGCCATTATGACGTTGCTGCCCACGGCGCAGTCGTGGGCGATATGGCTGTACGCCATGATGAAGTTATTGTTTCCTACCGTCGTGGCGCCGCTCGCTTTCGTGCCCCTGTTCACGGTGACATATTCCCTGATCACGTTATTGTCTCCGACGATACAGGTTGTTTTTTCGTCGTGGTACATGATGTCCTGGGGCGGGCCGCCGAGTGAAACGAAGGGGTGGATGGTGCAGGAGCTTCCTATGGTGGTGTGGCCGTCCACGGCGACATGGCTCATGAGCCTGGTGCCGGCGCCGATCACCACGTTTCCGCCGATAACGCAGTAAGGTCCTATGTCCGCGTCGTCCGCTATCTCGGCTCCTTTTTCAATGATGGCCGTCGGGTGTATCATATGTTCTCCTCATTGTCCTGAAGCGTTGCCATAAGCTGCGCTTCCGCCACCTTCTTGCCGTCGACAAACGCCTTTCCGTCGAAAACCCATATTTCTCTTCTGTGCTTGACGACCTCCAGCACCAGCTTTAGCTGGTCGCCCGGCGTCACGGGTCGCCGGAACCTGGCTTTGTCTATGCCGATAAACCGCACGTCCCCTTTTAGATCGGGGAGCGACTTAAAGGCAAGGATCCCCCCTGTCTGCGCGAGGGCCTCGATAATGAGCACGGCCGGCATTATCGGCTTTCCCGGGAAATGGCCGGGGAAGAAAGGCTCGTTGAAGGTGACGTTCTTTATGCCTACTATCCTCTTCTCCGGCTCGAACTCGACGATGCGGTCAACGAGGAGAAAGGGAAAGTCGTGCGGCAGCAACGCGAGGATCTCATGAATCTCGATCATGCTTTAGCCCCTGTGAAGAGTCTCTTCGATTTTGCGCATCCGTTCAAAAAGCTCCGGCAGTTTTTTCAAATAGGTCTGGAGTCTGAGCCAGTCGCGATGCGGCATGTGAGGCGTGCCGGCGATGACCGCTTTATCCTTGACGTCCTTTGTGATCCCCGTACCCCCCGCGGCCATGACGCCGTCACCGATGGCGACGTGGTCCCTCACCCCTACCTTCCCGCCCAGAACGACATTTCTCCCCACGGTCACGCTCCCTGCTATGCCCACCTGGGAGACGATGATCGAATGAGCGCCGATTGCGACATTATGACCGATCTGGACGAGGTTGTCCATCTTGGTGCCCTGCCCGATCGCCGTTTTAGCTAACGATGCGCGGTCGATGCACGTATTCGCCCCTATCTCGACGTCATCCCCGATCTCGAGCACGCCGAGCTGGGGGATTTTTTTGTGTCTTTGGCCGTCCCATATATAGGCGAACCCATCCGCGCCGAGCACTGCCCCCGCGTGGACGATGACCCTTTTTCCGATCACCGTCCTGTCGTAGATGGAAACGTTCGGATAGATCACCGTATCTTCGCCGATTTTCACCTCACGCCCGATAAAGCAGAAGGGATGGACCACGGCGTTCTTCCCGATCACGGCCCCCTCCTCCACATAGACGTAGGGGAAGATTGTCGCTTCCGGGTGGACCATGGCGCCTTCCGAGACGTGGGATGAGCCGCTCACGCCTTTTGCGGGCGCATGGGACGGCTCGAAGAGCCGGGCGACCTCCACGTAAGCGAGGGCAGGGTTCTCGACGATGACGCGGTTTTTATTGGCGAGGACGGTTTTGTCCGCACCCGGACCCGCGATAACCGCGGTTGCCCGTGATGCGGGCAGGTACTTCTCGAAGCCCCGGTTGAGGAGGAATGCGATATCACCTTCCTGCGCCTCTTTGACGCCGGCAATGCCCCTTATGTCAACCTCGCCGTCACCTTCGACGGTCCCCCCTATCCTGGACGCGATCTCTTTTAGCCTCATCACTTCTTTGGCGCAGCAGGCTTACGTTTCGACCATTCGTTGTACGCGGCGATCACTTTGTCGGTAATGTCCATCGACGGTGATGCGAAGAGGATGCCCCCCTGGGTCTTCTCCAGAATAACCGTATACTTTTCGCTTTCGCCCAGGTTCCTTATCAGATCTTCAAGGTCTTTCAGGATCTTTTGCGTAAACTCCTGGTCCCTTTGCTGCAGCTCGGTCTGGTAGTCGGTTGATATCCTCTGATAATCCTTAAGGCGGGTTTGGTATTGCTTTTCCTTGTCGGCGCGCGCCTCAGGCGTGATCATCGCAACCTGCTTCTCCAGCGAATCCTTCATTTTTTGCAGCTCATCCTGCTTCTGGCTCAGTTCTTTCTTCCGTTTCTCGAGCTCGTCGGTTAACGACTTCCTCGCCTCTTTCCCTTTATCCGACTCGAGCATCACCTTCTGCAGGTCGATATACGCGATCTTGACCGAAGGTGTTTGAGCCCTTACCAGGAAAGGCGTGAGAATCATTATCAGCAACGCCGCGACCACTGCACATCTCTTCATAAGTCCTCCTGTTAAAATGGTCTCCCCATGGAAAAATCGAACACGTTTGACTTCTCGCCAGGCTTCTTGTCAAGGTTAAAGCCCAGCTCCACGGTAATCGGCCCCATGGGCGAGAACCACCTCAGACCGAAGCCTGCCGCCGGCCTTAATGACTGGAAAAACCCGCTGGTGCCGTCAAACCCTTTGCCGTAATCGAAGAAGAGGAAACCCTTCAGCCCTGCCGGTTTGAAGACAGGGAAAATCCACTCAGCATTGAAGTAGAGCTCGTTAAGCCCGCCGATTACATCGCCCGTCACGGGGTCGAGCGGGCCTGCGGCACCATACTGGAACCCCCTCATCGACTGGATGCCGCCGACGAAGAACCGCTCGAAGACCGGGACGGTCGTTCCCCCGTAAGAAGTGATATTTCCCGCGGTGCCTCTCAGAAAGAACGTGGTGTCCCAGTAGAAGGGGATATATTTGCCATAGGACAGAATCGATTTGACGAACTTGTTGTCCCCTCCGAACGCGCCGCCCGCGACTTCGACCATGGCGGTTGCGATTGAGCCTCTGCTCGGGTTCAGGATGTCATCGATCGTGTTCCTTACGAGGGAGGCGGAAACGGCGCTCGTGACGCTCGTCCCGAACTGTTGCTGGATGAAGCTCCCCGCGTCGGACTCGATGTTATATACCGTGATCTTTTGGAGCCTGTATCCGAGAGAACCACGTATGAACTCGGTGAGGGGACGGGAGACCGTGATGCCGCCGCCCGATCCCTTGTAATCGTAAGTACTGAAAATCCTTTGCGTGTTGAAGATGTTATACGTGGTGCTGAAGTTCTTGTCGAACGTGTAAGGCTGTATGAAGCTCAGGTTGTAAAGCTTTGCGATGGAACTGATAGACGCGGTCAGGTAGGCCGCGTTGCCCGTCCCGAATATATTCGCCTGACTGATCGATCCCGTGTAAATTATCTTTTCATAGGTGCTGTAACCCAGGCCGACGGAAAGGGTGCCTGTCGGTTTTTCCTCGACGATCACATCGAGGTTCACCTTGTCCGGCTCGTCCGTCTTGATCGTCTTCAGCTCTTCCGACTTGAAGAACGTGGTATTCCTGAGCCTTCTCTTGGTCAGTTTCAAATTCTTCGACGAATAGAGGTCGCCTTCTGCAAATCGCAGCTCCCGCCTGATGACCTTGTCTCCGGTCTTTACATTGCCCACGATATTGATGCGGTTGAAATAGACTTCCGATCCTTTCGCGATATCGAACGTCACGGCTACCGTCTTGTCCAGGTCGTCGACGACCGTAAAAGGGGCAACGTCGACGAAGGCGTATCCTTTATCCTGGTAGAGATCGGTGAGCGTCGTCACGTCCGCCTGGAACTGTGAAGCCTTGAAGGTACTGCCGGGCTTGGACTTCAGCTTCTTTCTGACCTCCTGCTGATCGAAGACGACGTCGCCCTTGAATTCGATCGTGCTGATCTTGTGCAGGTCTCCTTCCTGTATGTCGATAGCGATGGAGATGGCTTTGCCATCGGAGGAAATGAGCACGTCCGGCACCCCGACTTTGACCCTCACGTAGCCGTTGTCGTGGTAATAGGCCTCGACATTCTTTCTGTCCTCTTCGAGGGTCTCCTCGTCGAGTATGCCTGAGCCGGTAACCCAGGAAAGCCAGCCTTTTTCCCTCGTCCGCATCGCGTGTTTGAGCTGGCTCGACTTGAGGTGTTTGTTGCCGGTAAAAGTGACCTTGCGTACGTACGCCCGCTGTGGCTCCTCGATGACAAACCGCAGCTCGGCCTTGTAACCCACCCCGGTATCGATTTCGTAGGTTACCTTCGCCGCATAGTAGCCCTTGCCGGCGTAGAGTTTCTTGATCTCCTCGACGCTTTCCTTCACCTTCTCGATGTTGATGACGGTTCCCGATTTTATCTTGAGCTTGTCCCGTATGTCGGCAGTCTTTACTTTCTTGTTCCCCGCGATGTAAATGGCGCTTATGGGGGGTCTCTCGACCACGATAAAGGTGACAACCTTGCCTTTATCCGTGTCCTTCACGTCGACCATCACGTCGCTGAAGAAACCTGTTTTGTAAATATTTTTAAGGTCTTCCCCGACCTTTCCGGGATCGTAGAGATCGCCCTCTTTCGTCTTCACGGCGTTGTAGACGACACCCTTGTCGATCCGCTCGTTGCCGATGGCTTCGACCTTCGCGACCCTGTCATTCTCCGCGGCGTAGAGAAGGCCGCAAGACATGCAGCAAACAACAAGAAGAAAAGCCAGTTTTCTCATTCAGATAGGAAAATTAACAGATAAACGGAAAATTGTAAAGGTAAAAAGGACCAGTGCTTCCCGTTCCCCACTGCCGCAACGCGCAGGTCATAATCATGCGATGGCAAAGGGGTGTTTGCCCTTCTAAGGGACGCGAGTGGTCGTGAAAAGCACGAGGGATCGGGTGG
>PLSJ01000288.1 GCA_003165115.1 Syntrophaceae bacterium
ATGCAGCGGGCCAGGCCGATCATGATGAGGCCCACCATGTACTCGGGGTAACCCTTGAGAAAGATCACGGCCAGGACGAACATAAGGATGGGGCCGACCACCCAGTTCTGCACGAGCGACAGGCCCAGGATCCTGGTGTTCTTGAATACCTCGCCCAGTTCCTCATACCTCACCTTTGCAAGGGGCGGGTACATCATGAGGATGAGGCCCACGGCGATGGGGATGTTCGTGGTCCCGCTCTGGAACCGGTTCCAGAAACCGACGACGCCGGGGAAAGCGTAGCCCCAGCCCACGCCGGCGAACATGGCGAGGAAGATCCAGAGGGTCAGGAAACGGTCGAGGAAAGAGAGCCTGGGTCCGGTGTTGCCCATCTCTATGTTCCCGCGCAGCACCCGGTCGCGACGTCCGGGGACCCTTCCGCCCTTGACGCCACGAACGCGTCTAACCTCCCGCGGTCGGTCGCGACCTCGGCCTGCCCCACCCTGTCCGCGACGGACAGAAAGAGGAGCCTCTTGAAGAGGTCCGATTCATTGAGGCGGTAATA
The DNA here is from genome assembly GCA_003165115.1 of Syntrophaceae bacterium. Classification (GTDB taxonomy): domain Bacteria; phylum Desulfobacterota; class Syntrophorhabdia; order Syntrophorhabdales; family WCHB1-27; genus BOG-1155. The sequence continues at coordinate 545 of PLSJ01000288.1, forward strand.
CATCCATTTTCCCTCCCGTCTGTCCTTCACGAGCCCCGCCTCCTTGAGCACCTTCAGGTGGAACGAGACTTTCGGCTGGGACATGTCGACGGCGGCGACGAGGTGGCAGACGCAGAGCTCGCCGTTCTCCAGGAGCTTTACGATCCGAAGCCTCGTTTCGTCCGACAATGCCTTAAACAGGGATAGAAGCTCGTCCATTTGTGCCCTCCTGTTACATCAACCATTCCTGATATTAATAACGCATATATCCATCATAGTCAATAAGTAAATAGCCTTACATCTAAATGAGTTTATATGTATCCTCTTGACAGCGGTCCCCGAAGGGTTTATGATGACGTATATGGATACCCTCTTTCAGCTCCAGGCGCCTGCCGACTCATCCTGTTGAGGGCCGGGGAAAGGGACTCGGGTGAGTCCCCCGCGCACTGATCAGCTTTTCGTCACGGGCTCGATAGATACGCCAGCAGGTCCGATCCCCCGGGTCTCACAGGTTTTCTCACGGTCGGACCGCATCGGCGCCTTCAAGGCGCGTTGGGGAATAGGCAGGATGCGCTATAGGGTCGATCCGGGGCTCTATACGATAGGTGATGCCGGCCCGGACTCGCCCGTCTTTGTCACCGCAAGCTACAAGATGAGCTTCGATCTGCTCCGGAAGGCCCTCCCGGGGATAAGCGCGTGGGTCCTCGTGCTCGATACGCAAGGCATAAACGTGTGGTGCGCGGCGGGGAAGGGCACCTTCGGGACCGACGAACTGGTTGGCCGCATCCAATCCAGCGGCCTCGCCGATGTCGTATCCCACCGGCGGCTGATCGTGCCGCAGCTCGGCGCGCCGGGCATAGCGGCCCACGAGGTGAGAAAGCGGTCCGGTTTTCAGGTGGTTTACGGTCCGGTCCGCGCGGACGACCTGCCCGCCTTCCTCAAAGACGGCCTCAAAGCAACGGGGCGGATGCGGACAAAGCACTTCTCCTTCATGGAAAGACTCGCCCTTGTCCCGATGGAGATCGTTCCCGCGGTCAAGGGGGCGCTCCCTGTGGCGGCAGCCCTCTTCGTGCTCTCTTTCTTTGTGTCCGGCTTCTCCGCGCCGAGGGCGCTCGGCCGGACCATCGTTGTCCTCGTTTCCCTGTCCGCTTCGATCATTGCAGGAGCCGTCCTCACCCCCCTTCTTCTGCCCTGGCTTCCAGGCAGGGCCTTTTCGACAAAGGGCTTTTATGCGGGTCTCCTGCTCGCCGTGTGCGCCCTGCTGCTCACCGGCACCCTTTACCATTCCAACATGGCGATGGTTCTCGCCCAACTCGTCTCGATCCCCGCCCTGGCCGCCTACCTGGCGATGAACTTCACCGGCGCTTCCACGTTTACGTCGCTCTCCGGGGTCCAAAAGGAGATGCGTTTCGCCCTTCCCCTCGAGATCGGCGCGACCGCCGCCGGCCTCGCCCTGTGGATTGCCGCTCTCTTGATGGGAGGATAGAAGACCATATGCGGCCCTTGCTCTACTTCAGCGACGTGGTTACCCTCACTTTTGATGCGGACAAGTGCACGGGCTGCGGGATGTGTCTTGCCGTCTGCCCGCGTGAGGTGTTGCGGCCTTCGAACGGGAAGGTCGAGGTTGCGTGGCGCGACGCGTGCATCGAGTGCGGCGCCTGCCGGCGCAACTGCCCCGGCGGTGCCTTGAAAGTGAAACCCGGGGTCGGCTGTGCCTCGGCGATGATCGACAAGATGCTCGGAAGAAAGAAAGCCTGTTGCGTCGACGACGATAGTTCCCCCTCATGTGGTCAATAGGGCGCAGGCGGACTTTCAGGAATGACTCCGGGAGGGAGTTATGCAAAAGCTGAAGATACTGTTCCTCTGCACCGGCAACTCCTGCCGGAGCCAGATGGCCGAAGGATGGGCAAAACGCCTGAGGGCTGAGGTCATCGAGCCATATTCCGCGGGCACGCAGCCCAAGGATATCGACCCTCGGGCTGTGCGGGCCATGGCGGAAGCAGGCGTCGATATCTCCGGCCAGCGGTCCAAATCGGTTGCGGATCTCGGAGACCTGGAGTTCGATTACGTCATCACCCTCTGCGATGACGCGCAAACGACATGTCCCTTCTTCCCCGCCAAAACGGCCGTCATTCATCACGGTTTCGATGATCCGCCGCGGTTTGCAACGGGTGCCGGGGATGAGGAACAGGCCATGGGGCATTACCGGCGTGTGCGCGACGAGATCAGGGCGTATATAGAAACGCTGCCCGAATCCCTCCGGGACGAGGCCCGCGAGGGCTGAGGAATCGCCGGTTCTCGACGTACGAAAAGTCCGGTTCGGCGGCCCCTAGGTTTCGGCGCCTATCATCGAAATTTTCTCCGGCCGGGGAATGCCGCTTGCTTACTTCACCTACCAATCGTTGCAGCTATCTGAGGGTCACTGATGCACGATTACCGCTTGCACTCCATGGAAAGCAGGGGGCCAACTTCGGGGAGATCGTCGATACGGTTAAGAATTTCCTGATGCAATTCGAGTAGCAAGAATGATTACATAAAGATTGTTGCTTATGGGACAGACAGAGAACGTCCAGCGTGCTAGAATTTGATAGTTACTATAAACCGGTGAAGCGACGAGCGTTCGCCTAAAACTCCTCTACATGTACCGGTGAAAGCAACATAAGGAGGGAGCAGTTCATGTATTCGGATAAGCGCCTCTTCATTGGTCTCTGTGCGACAGTATGGTTTATCAACACCTGCATGGCCGGGGCAGCGACGCTCTCCGGCATCTGGCTCGGTCTCAGCGTCAGTCTCATATCCATCCCTGCCTGGGCATTAATCGGCGCGGCCTTTTCAGGCGCCGGCATATTCTTGTTAAGATGGGCGAAAGTGGATATCAACGGTTTGAGCCTGTGGCAAAAAGCCGATGTCGGCCTTGCGCTGGCCGTTGTGTTTAAACCGGCGCTCGGCATCGCATTCTGACCTCCTTATGATTCAGTTTGTTCTTGTTCGGGCAGGTCGCGGCATGGAGAACATTTCATGTCCATTGACATCAGGAGTCAGAGTGAGCTGGGACGATTCAAAGTATACGTAGACCCATCCCGCGAGACGGTCAAGAACGGACCCGAGTATCGTCCGGAAGCTCTCAACCGGACATACGAGGAGATGCTTTACAATTACTACAAACGGCCGAAGTATTGGGACCGCTGAGTTGATGACTGACCCGGACCTCAGTGCTTATGAACAATCGTCAAGCCATCAGTGAGAGCGGGACGGAAGAGGTTGGAGAGCAATGGAACAGAAAACCGCGTTAAGAACTATTCATACATTGGCACAGTGGGCAGACGCGAGGAGCGTGCGGCTTGCCGGAAGTTTTATCGGCTGGAATGCAAGTTCTCATCCGCCCAGCCAGGTCACAATGAGCCAGGAAAAGGGTACGCGGAAGGGCGCTACTTAGAGTCAAGGGTATGGGCAGTTTCAACTGTGTCATTTGGGCATGACATAGAAGTATCTTTGGAGGTACGGAATGATGGAGAGTTTTCAAAAACAAGTCCAGATCAAGAGCCTCGCTACGTTCAGCATCTATCGGAAGTCTGCGATGAAGGAGACGGACCTCAACGGCATTGCGAGACTGGTTGAGAGTGCTCTGCCACGATTCATGCGCGGGGATATTAGCGCAGAAGTTATACTTTCAGAAGAAGATATAAAGATCATGGCCGACATCGCCCTTATGCAGAAAGCCCTGATAAATCTTGTGAAGAATGCAATGGATGCAATGCCTAATGGCGGTATGTTCTCACTCAATACCAGGCGGGCCAATTTCGAAGTTGAATCCCTTCTCAATGGCTTCAATTCTATCGCAGGCCCATGCGCTTTCGTTTCCCTTGCCGATACAGGCGTAGGCATTGACGCGAAGACTAAGGAGAGAATCTTTGAGCCGTTCTTTACAACGAAGACAGGTAACGGTAAAGGCCTTGGTCTCCCGATAGCTTACCACATCATCAAAGAACACGGCGGGAGCATGAAAGTAGAGAGCACACCCGGACAAGGCACGGTAATTAGTTTATACCTGCCGCTCGCTAAGCCGGAGAGAGTGAATATGATACCAATACCCCTTGGCGCGCCATGTGGCAAAGCTCATAAACAACTACTGGATTTCAATTTCCCCGCTGTATGTGAATGTACCACAGGCAGGTCAGGGAGGGGCTTCTGAGACGTCATAAACCCTATTTCGGCAGGGGGAGGCAAGCTCGTTTAGAAGAATTATGTTAGAAATCAATGCGTTTTGAACAAAAGTCTGAAAAAACTTTTGACAAAACCAAATGCCCAAACGGAGGTGCACATGAATAAAATTCTCGTATGGCAGTATGACCAGTTGGTGAAGGAGCTCATCCTTCTGCAGGATCACCTAGCAGACCCCACTTGCCCCTGTGAGAGCGGCGGTGAGATGTGTGTCAGGAAACATCTATTCACGATCGAAGCCTATGCCGGGGAATCACTCTCGATGGAGAAGAATGAAGAGTATCGGACCAAACTCGGAAAACTGGCGGGCGAGGCAAAGAACCGCCGCAATTCCGAAGAGGAGCGCCTTAGGGGCGAGCAGGCGCAATCCCCAGCCAACCTGCTGGAGTGGGCGCGCGACTGGCGTAAGCAGTTCGAGGGTTACAGTCTTTCTCTGGGTAATGATCAAACCCACGCCGCCTCTTGCCCCCTCAATGAAGTAGTCGTAACTTGAAAGACATACCTCCCATGCCTTATGGGCCGGCATTGCAGCCGAGATCATAGGTTTCCAGACCCTGTTCATGACCTGCTTTAGTTTACGTGAGCGGTTGATGGATATCCTTGAAACCATTTCGGGCATCCGTGTTCATTACGCCAGAGGCAGTCCCAAGAGGTAGAGGTCCCCCTGCAGAAGACCTGATGCGCGAACATGGTGTTCTGCGCAGGATTCTTCTCATTTATCAGGAGTGGATTGGGCGGCTGAGAGCAAAAAAATATGAACAGCTCGATACCTGGTCGAATCGAAAAGAGTCATCCGTTCTTTTGTTGAAGACTGCCACGAGAAGCTGGAAGAGGAACATCCGTTCCCAAGGTTTAAAAAGGTGGGGAAACTGATAAAAGGGCTAATCTTTTCTGTTGTGCTGCTCGCATGTCTGGTCTCGACCGGTCTTCCTGCGGAAAGATCCTTCACCACGCCCCTGCGAACCAAGGAACCGCCTGCACCTGCGGTGCAGGAGCCTGCGGATGACCCCCTCGGCCGCAGCACCCCGCAGGGTACCGTACTCGGCTTCATGAGGGCCATGGGTCGTGAAGACGACGAGCGCGCTGTGGAGTACCTGGATACCAAACAGCCGCCCAAACGCGCCCAGCAGCTCGCCCGCGAACTCCAGTATGTTCTGGACACCGGGTTGTCAGGCAGCCTCGCCAACCTCAGCCGCGACCCGCAGGGTGACCTGGGGGACGGTCTGCCCTCAAACCGCGAACGTGTCGGTGTGGTCAAGACTGCCTCTGGCGCCTTCGATATCCTACTTGAGCGCGTGCAGCAGGATAACGATCCGCCTGTGTGGCTCTTTTCTTCCGACACGCTGAAGCATCTGCCGGAAATCTACGGGCAGCTGAAAACTCCCCTGATAGAACGGTATCTCCCTTCGGGACTGACGCAGAACCGGATCCTGCGCGTCCCCCTGTGGCGATGGATCGCATTGTTCGTCGTACTTCCACTGCTTTTGTTGCTGGTGTGGTTCATGAGTCGTGCGCTCACTCCTCTTCTCCGTCCCTTGATCCGTCGCCTGGCCCGGCACGAGGACGAAGGAGCGGTGAAACGGATAATGAAACCGTTCCGCCTCTTGGTCGTAGCTTTTGCCCTTTATGTCTATGCGCCCCTCGAGCAATCGGCTCTCAGCCAACTATTCTTCATCCATGTGGCAGAAACATTGGCGACCGTGAGCTTGACGTGGCTCTGCCTGCCGTTGATAGACATCCTCCTCAAACGGACGGACAGAACCAGCCGGACCGCTTCCGGTAGGATTGCTATTACTCGCCTCGTGGCCCAGCTTGGCAAGGGACTCATCATCGTCACAGGGGTGGCCGTCATTCTGTACTATGCGGGCATCAACCTTACGGCCGTGCTCACCGGCCTCGGTGTCGGCGGTATCGCCATCGCCTTGGCAGCACAGAAAACCCTTGAGAACCTCTTTGGGGGTATCATGATCGCCTCGGACCAGCCTATCCGCGTCGGCGATTTCTTTAGCGCCGGAGCGCACAGCGGTACGGTCGAGCACATAGGCCTGCGGTCTACCCGCATCAAAACCCTTAGCCGCACCATTGTCTTCGTGCCCAATGGCCAGCTCTCCATAATGAGTCTGGAGAACTTCACGATGCGCGACAAAATTTGTTTCCATCACACCTTCGGCCTCCGGCGCGAGACTCCGACCAACCAGCTTCGATACGCAATGGCAGAGCTACGCACGATGCTGACGCACCACCCAGAGGTCGAGTCAACCACAGTATACGTTCGCCTGACTGCCCTCAGAGACTCTTCTTTTGGAGTGGAGGTATTCGCGTACGTGTTGACCACAGTTTGGGAGACTTTCCTGGAGATCCAGGAGGATCTGCTCCTGCACATTATCGAGACTGTTGAGGCGAGCGGCACCGCCTTTGCCTTCCCCTCGCAAACCTCTTATAACGCGACTGATGCTGGATTGGATGCGGCAAAAGGCCAGGCAATAATGAAAACCGCGCGCAGATGGGGTGAGCGCGGGGAACTACCGTTTCCTGACTATACGACCAAAGACTCTTCGGACGCCGATAGTGAGACAAACCAAGGTTCTTCCAAGGAGGCCATTCAGGTACGAACAGGGAGTGATCAGACCACCGAGTGAGGCGTCCAGCGTGTTGGTGCGTGTTATTGGAAACCGCCTGTGGAACCAGTGTCTTTTCTGCCCTGCGTACAAAGGAACAACGTTTCAAAGCGGACAGTCACAGAGGTAAAAGCCGATATCGATAACATGGTGACGACGGCATAGTTCAACAACGTTTTCTGAAACTTACGCATCAGAAAAAAACTTATAGCGTGCGGCCATATCTTCTGCGCGGAAGGAGGTGAAGCATTATGATTGCGGTATCCACGCATAACCAGTGTTGATGTCGCTCCTTGTCCCCGTCTTCATATAGTTGGCAAACACGGCTGTCAGGCCCTCGCCTCACGCCGCGCGAGGATCAGCCCG
>PLSJ01000165.1 GCA_003165115.1 Syntrophaceae bacterium
ATTAAAAAGACCACGCGAGGTGCTCCCTGAAAAAAGATTATATGTTTACCTCCGAATCGGTGGCCGAAGGCCATCCGGACAAACTTTGCGACCAGATCTCCGACGCGATAGTGGATCACATACTACGCCGCGACCCGCAGGCGCGCGTGGTGACGGAGGCCGCGGTGGCTACCTCGATCGTTTTCCTGGCGGCGCGTTTCGACTCGCCTGTCGTGGTCGATTTTCCTTATATCGCCAGGGAAGTAATCACCCAGGTGGGATATACGACCGGCGATTTCAACGGCAAAACGTGCAGCATCGTCACCAGCCTCAAGGAGCTTCCCGAGGAAGAATACAGCCGCTTCGACGAGCGCGTCCTCACCGATGACGAGATGGATGAAGTCACTGTCCGCAACCAGGTCACGGTTTTCGGCTTTGCCTGCCGGCAGACCGCGGCCTTCATGCCCCTTCCCATATGGCTTAGCCACAAGCTTGCCAGAAGATTGACTTCCGTGCGCTTCCAGAAGATCCTTCCTTATCTGACGCCGGACGGCTGGACGCAAGTAGGGGTGGAATACGAGAACCGTGAGCCGCGCCGCATTCACAGCATTACCGTCATCGCGACCCAAACGAGCAGCGAGATGACCCTGGAACGGCTTCGGGACGACATACGCCAGGCGGTCATCGAACCCGCGTTTCACGATGAAGCGCTCAAACCCGACGGATTAACACGCATATTCATCAATCCGGAGGGGATCTTCCTTACGGGTGGCCCTTCCGTCCATTCCGGTCTCACGGGCAGGAAGAACGCCATCGATACCTATGGGGAATATTCGAGGCACAGCGGTGCGGCCTTGAGCGGAAAAGACCCACTTCGGATAGACAGGAGCGGGGCATATGCCGCCCGCTACGCGGCAAAAAATGTGGTGGCCTCGGGTCTGGCCGAGGAATGCGAAGTGCTTTTGAGCTATACCATCGGGCTCGCCAGGCCGGTGAGCGTCCAGGTCGAAACGTTCGGGACCGGCCAGGTGCCCGATTCGGAAATTACCACCCGCGTCGAGCGCCTTTTCGATTTTCGCCCCGCCGCGATTCTGAAACAGTTCAATCTCCGCCACCTGCCGGCGACCATAAGGGGGGGATTCTACCGCAAGCTGGCGGCATACGGCCAGGTCGGGAGAATGGATATAGGCCTGCCCTGGGAGATGACGGACAAGGCGGTCCTGCTCAAGTCGTACTGAGCTCGCTGCGGGCGGATTAGAGGGGATCGACGCCTTGGAGCAACCGAAGTCTTCGCCTTTTACCGCGCAGCAAGCCAGGTCTCTCACGCGGATGAAGCTGTTTGCGACCGGCCTCCTGGTCTTCATGGCGGTCGTCTACACCATCGGCAGGATTTTTGAGCACAGGTTCCCCTGGCTGGCACTTGTCGTCGCTTTTAGCGAGGCCGGCATGGTCGGCGCCCTCGCGGACTGGTTCGCCGTCGTGGCCCTCTTCCGCCATCCTTTGAACCTCCCTATCCCAAAGACCGCGATTATCCCCCGCAACAAAGAGAGGATCGGAAATGCGCTGGCCCACTTCATGAGGGAGAACTTCCTCGCCAGGGACGTGCTGGAGCGGAAAATAGGCTCCGTCGATCTCACGGGCTTCGCAAGCGCCTGGATCGCGAAACAGGAAAACGCCATGAGACTGGCTAACGGTATCGGCAGCTACGTCCCCGCGGTGATAGAGAAGCTGGAGGAGAGGCACGTGCACACCCTTGTGCGCAACGAGATGATGGGACGGCTGAAAGACCTGAATGTGGCGCCCCTGTTTGCCGCCGCCCTGAAGCCATTGGCGGAAGGCGGGCTTCACGAGGAGTTGTTTGTCGTCGTGGTGCGGGCAATAGAAGGATTGTTCGAGGAGAACAGGGAGAATATCCGGCAGGTCACAAAAAGCCAGATGCCCCGCTATGTCCCCGATTTCATCGATGAGCGGGTCGCCGACCTCGTGATCGGCAAGCTGGAAGAGGGATTGGCGAAAATCGAGGAAGACCCGGGCGACGAGTTAAAAATGAGGCTCGGTGAGGCTTTGAAGCGGTTTGTCCATAACCTGGAACATTCCTCGGACTTCGCCGACCGGGTCGATGCGCTGAAATGCGGGTTTCTGAATAATGCGAAAGTCACTCAATATGCGGCCACGGTATGGGGCGATATGCGCCGTAAATTGGTCGAGAGCCTGGGGACGCCCGATTCCGGGAGCCGGCGTCAGATCGCGGGCGTAATCCAGGAGTTGGGCGCGGCGGTTACCAAAGACGAAGCAGTCAAAGAAAAGATCAATCAATGGCTGCGCGTCTGGGCCGTCAACGTGCTCGCCGGAAACCGCGACCTGATCGTCTCCTTCATTTCGGATACGGTGCGTAAGTGGGACCCCCGGGAGACGAGCCGGAGAATTGAGCTCCACGTGGGCGCAGACCTCCAGTGGATCCGCGTAAACGGCACGCTCATCGGGGGCCTTGCCGGCCTCCTCATTTACGCTGTTTCGTGGCTGCTGAGGCACCTCACCTAGAAACCCGCCATCCCCTAGCCCTCGCCATCCTTCGGCAGTCGCTCATAGCTTCGACAGCCGGGATAGCCGGAGCACCTGAAAACAGTCCGGTTCTTCTGTTTCTTGTATACGTGCATTGGCTGTCCGCACCGGGGACACGCGGGCCTTATTTTCGGAGAGACCCTTTCGAAGCCGGGGATGAACTGCCTCTTGCACATCAGACAAACGTATCTCTGCCTGTTGCTGCGACTCCTGCCGTACCTGTAGACCGCATACGACCCACATTCGGGGCAGCGAACTTTACTTTCTCGATCCGGCTGTTCCATAGCTTTCTTGTGGTGCTCAACACAGCCTATCCTCTCTTTGTTAATATCCCGTGGCGCTTTGGTTAAGTCCTGGTTAATTACGTGGACGAGGCCGGTATTCTTCCATGAGCGCTAGACCGCAGGCAGTCTCCAGTTACTCTTAACGAATTATTCACGCGACCTTTATTCCTCTTAAACCATCTCCCCTGTATGCTGTCCCTATGCTTACCTATGGCATAAAGGAGTGGATATGCTCTTTGCCTTCTTACTCGTAGCTTTCATGGTGTGTCTCGTAGGAGTGAACGTCAAAAGGACGAACGAAGCCGGGCCGGTCAAGCGGCGAACACGCGCGGTCGACGTCCCGCGCCGTTTCGGCCAGCAGAAACGGAGAGCTTGAGCCCTTTTTCGGTCCGGCGCCGATGGTGATGGGGTCGGTTGCTGAGATGGATTACCGGGGTCGATTTTGAATCAAGTCAACGGAGGGAGTATGGAAGCAGCAGAAAAATGTCTCATGACGCAACACGTGTTCAGGGCGCTTCATCAGGCAATGAGCAATCCGGGTACGGTGCACGATGTGCCGCAAGAGCAAGAGCATACGGACGGAGGCCATGACATCCTCCTGGCACTTGCCGAAACCATTCTGGATAATGAGGCCTCCTTCTGCCTGGTAGGAAAAGACGGGGAGCAACTCGAGCGCATCGTACGCGACCTCACGGGCTCGCGCAAAGGCGACGCAGCGCCGGCCTTCGACGCCCCCGGCTCGACCATCATCTATCTGGTGGCGGGATTTAACGGTGGTCCCGACTCATGCTCCTTTTCACTTAGAGGCTCGGGTATCGGGCCTGTCATGTCGTTCTCCGTCGAAGGAATAGGCAGGGACGAGTTGTGTGGTATTAAAGACGTGAACAAAGATTTTCCTTTGGGCGTAAACTGCATCTTTGTGGACCTGATGGGGAAAATAGCGTGTATCCCCCGGTCCGCGACGGTAATCGATCTGCGCCCGTAGGATAAGGTAAGCAAGGATATAGGGGATGGGTTCTAAAGGGTCAGCTAATCTCAGGCCAGGTCTGCTCTTTCGTCCTCGCTGCGCACGAGGGCCGCAAGACAGGAGGCCGCACACCCGTCGAGGAGGCCCCGGTCGGTCTCTCGCCGGATGGTCGCGAGGGCTTCCTCCTTCGCCATCCCCCGGCGGTAGGGGCGGTCGGTCACGAGGGCGTCGTAGATGTCGGCGACGGCCATGATCCTGGCCACGGAGGAGATGTCGGCGCCCTTCAGTCCGTCAGGATAGCCTGAGCCGTCCAATTTTTCGTGGTGGTGGCGGATGACGTCGAGGGCGCCCTTCAGTGTCGGCGCGAGGGGCTCTGCCATTCTGCAGCCGATGATGGGATGGCTCCTGATGGCCTCGGCCTCTTCGGGGCTCAGGGAACCGGCCTTGTTGAGCACCGAATCGGGGATGCCTATCTTGCCGATGTCGTGGAGTATCCCGCCGACACGCAAGGCATCTATGTCCGATGGGGACAGGTCCATAGCCCGGCCCATGTTGACCGCGAGACTCGAAACCCTTCTCACGTGGCCCTCGGTGTAGGCGTCCTTTGCCTCGACGGCGCTTGCCAGGGAGAAGAGGACGCTCTCGATGCTGACGAGGCTGTCATTCAGTCTCTTGGTGTGGATGAGGGCGCGTACCCTGGCGGAAAGCTCCACCCTGTCCGGGGGCTTGGTGATAAAGTCGTCGGCGCCCGCCTCGATAGCCCTGACCCTGGAGTCGGTGTCGCCCAGGGCCGTGATCATGATTACGGGGACTATGCGCGTCGCCGGATTCGACTTCAGCCTGCGGCATGCTTCGAAGCCGTCCATTCGGGGCATCATGGCGTCGAGGAGGACGAGGTCGATGTCGGCCGAGAGCGCCTGCAGGGCCTCCTCTCCGTTTCCGACGATGACCGAATCGCAGTTGAGCGGCTTAAGCATGGCTTTGAGGATCTGCGCGTTCACCGGTTCGTCGTCGACGACGAGGACGCGAAAGCGGCCCTCGGGAACGGGCGGCCGGTCGGAACCGGCAAGGCAAACGCTGCCCTTGCCGTTGGCCTTGGCGTGCGTGAGCGCCCCCCTGGTCCTGCGAACCAGTTCGTCCTTGTCGAGGACCTTTTCAGACGAGGCGCATCCGATGCAGACCGTCACTTCACCTTCAAAGCGGCTCTCTATAGCGGTCCCGATCCTGCGGACAACCGCCTCCGCATCGCCGATGGACGTACCGAGAAGGAGGACGGCAAACATGTCCCCCAGGTACCTGGCGGCGAGGTCGGAACCTCGTACGCCGTCCCGGATGATCGCGGCGACCTCCTTGAGCGCCCGGTCACCCTGGATCGAGCCGTGCCTGCGGTTGTACCGTCCGAGCCCGTCTATATCGAGAAAGGCCAGGGAGAAGGGCACGGCGTATCTGAGGAAGCGCTTAAGCTCCCTTCCGAGCAGCTCGAGGAAGAAGCCGTGGTTGTAAAGACCGGTGAGGCTGTCGGTGAAAAGCGACTCGGTCTGCTTTTCGTACTCTTCCTCGACTTCCGGTAACAGGGATGCCTTTTCCGTATCGTTCACCTCTTTGTTTTCGGCAGGAAGGGGGCGCGACTTAAGGGGGAGGGGGTGTGAAAAGGGGGGCCGGATGGTCTGGGCCGCCGGGACCACTCAACCCCTTGTTTTGGCCGGCCTTTGTCTTCATAAAGACCTTGCCGGTCGACGCATCGTAAAACCATAGTTCCAGGAGGCGCACCTGAAGATACAGGTGTTGGGCCAGATATTCCCCCGGTCTTTCGGGTGGGCCCTTTTTGTGTACTATCTCGGACGTCACATAGGGCGCGGTGAGATTACAGAGCACGAGGAGCCTGATATTCGGCTCCAGGAGGGTTGCCTCGGCCTTT
>PLSJ01000208.1 GCA_003165115.1 Syntrophaceae bacterium
TTCGGCGGAGGGTTCCATCGCTGCCACGGGTTCGGTGGAGATATGTCCGGTTTCGTGTTGAAGCGGCTGGACGGTAAGATAGAGGAACTGAATCTGACCCCCGCCCAGAAGACAAAGTACGATGAGCTCCGCGCCGAATTGAAGGAACACGTGCTGGCTGCCAAAGAGGACCGGAAGAAGTTCAGGGAGACCGTTCGCGCTGAACTGGCGAAAGAATCGCCCGATGTTGCGGCTTTGAATGCTATGATGAAGAAGAAGATCGAGGGCGTTTCCGGAAGCCTTCAGAATGACCTCGACCTTTTTGCATCCTTCTATTCGACCCTCGACAAAGGCCAGAAGCAGAAGCTATTGGCCGGGATTCGAGAAAGGATGGCTGCTATGGACGCTTGCCGGGAGGAAAGACAATGAAATATTTTACGAGGAGAGAGTTTATGTGGGCGGGCTCGGTGTTGGCGGGGTGTGCTGCGAGTCTTCTTGTGCCGGGCGGCAGGACCCTGTCCGTGGGGAAAGCAAATGCTGCCGGAGTCGATTTCTCCGAATCGAGCTGCAACTCCAGGGACAAGACAGGCAAAAGAATTCTTGTTGCTTATGCAAGCCGCTGCGGGACCACCGGCGGCGTGGCAGAGGCTATCGGACGGACATTGTGCGATGCCGGCTTCGACGTCGATACACGCCTCGCGAAGCATGTGGAGGAGGTAAGCCCGTACAGCGCCGTCGTGCTCGGCAGCGCGGTAAGCCGGGGGTCGTGGCTGCCCGACGCCATAAAGTTTGCACAAAGAAACCGCGAGGATATGAGCGGGGTGCCTGTGGCCTATTTCCTCACCTGCGTTACTCTTTACGAAGACACTCCAGAGAGCCGAAAGCTTGCCCAAAGTTATATGGAGCCCGTGCTCAAGGCCGCACCCGAGGTGCGGCCCGTGGACTCCGGGTTCTTCGCCGGCGTCCTCGACTACAGCAAAATGAACGTGGTGGCTCGGATGGTGATGAAAGCTAAAATGCAAGCCAAAGGGATACCGGAGGGAGACTTCAGGAACTGGAACGCAATCACGTCATGGGCAAAGGGCCTTATTGTGCCCTTTGGGAACCGACCTTTTCATATTAATATCAACTAAATTATTAAAACCAAAAAGGAGGTCCTCCTCATCGAGGCCCGGGAGAGGATCATGAGGCTTGGCACTATCTGGATAGCGCATGAGAAGACCGTACAGGCAACGATGAAGCCACAAATAGCACCTAAAGGGAGAGGTGCGCACGAAAAACCCCGCAGGAGGGACTGTGCAGGTATCTCCCACCAACTCGATGTGAAGTAAGTTCCAAGCGTCACAACAGGCATTTTAACTTTTTTTATTCTCCATATATCATGACGTGATATATTTTGCTTGACACTGCACCGTCGCCTCGGTTTAAAATGAACATAACATGAGGAGTTATGACGGCCATCCGTTCAGGGATTGGACGAAAAAGGAGGAGGGTGCATGAAGGCAGAAGACGACGATCGGAATCAGAAACACGATGTTTCCCGAAGGCAGTTCATAGGAACAGGCGGAGCGCTTCTGGCGGCAGGGACGGCTGTGGGCGTCCTATTCGGAAGCAAGCCAGCGGAAGCTCTGCCGATTCCCAAGAAGTGGGACAAAAAGACGGACGTGCTTGTCATCGGCTCGGGTGTTGCCGGCCTCTGTGCGGCGATCGAGGCGGCCAAAGCAGGCTCTAAGGTTATCGTTCTTGAAAAGGAGCCGATCACGGGCGGCAGCTCGGCAGTGTGCGGGGGCCAGTGGGCTTTTGCCGGTACATCGATGCAACGGGATCAGGGGATTAAGGATTCAGCCGACCTCTTTTTCAAGGACCTCATGCAGGTGGGCGGGCAGAAAAGCGACCCCCAGCTCGTTAAGACGTACGTGGACGCATCCAACGACGCCTTCGAGTTCCTCAAATCCATGGGCGTCCAGTTCACCGAGATCGGTATTTTCCCCGGTTTGAGCGTGCCCCGGGCCCACTTCGCCAAGCCCTCAGTCGTCCTGGACCTCCTCAGGAAAGAAGCCCTGCGCCACGGTGCCGTGATCATGACCCGGACGCCGGCCAAAAGGCTTTTCGTCGATGCCAATGGCCGGGTCGTAGGGGTGAAGGCGGACCAAAGTGGCAAGGCGATGACTTTGATGGCGCGGAAGGCCGTCATCCTCTCCGCCGGAGGATTCGCGGCGAATCCCGAGATGCTGGAGGAGTTTAGCGATATGCCCCTCAGCCTGTGCCTCAGCATCAGCGCGCCCGGCTCCACGGGCGACGGCATCAGCATGGCTATGGATATCGGCGCCGGCACCAAGCAGATCAGCCTCGGCGTCATGCCCGGCTGCACCACCGACGTAAAAACCCGTTTTATTACCATGCCCCACTACCACGGGGCGGTTTGCCTCAACAAAGAGGGGAAGCGCTTTGTGAACGAGTCGGTCTCATACATGACGGTGGCCAAAGCAGCTCTCGATCAGCCCGAGGCCCTCGTTCTGCAGGTGGGCGACGCAAAGGTCTACGAATCGGCCATGAAGGATTATCTCGCGAAGATGGGAGACCCGAAGAAGGCCGACAGCCTCGATGCCCTGGCCCCCATGATAGGCCTTGATCCGAAGGCGCTGAAGGAGACCATAGAAACCTACAACGGCTATTGCAAAGCGGGTAAGGACCCTGATTTCAAGCGCTTCACGCTGGTAGGCGTCGCCGGCAAGCCCTTTCCTATCGAGACGGCGCCTTTCTACGGTTTTATCACCAAGCCCGCCATGATTGCCACACAGGGCGGTCTGAAGGTGAACGCGAAGACACAGGTGTTGAATGTCTTCGGAGAGGTCATTCCGGGTCTGTACGCGTGCGGCGAGATTATGGGAGGGGTTCACGGAACAGGCTATGCCACGGGCTCGCAGATGGGCAAGGGCGTAGTCTTCGGCAGAATAGCCGGCAAGAATGGCGCAGCCGAAAAGGTCCGTGCCTAGCTCTATATCACCATAACGAAAAGAGAGACTGGCAGGGGAGGCATTCATTTCGCCTCCCCTGCCAGTCTCAGCATAATCACGAGGTGTTCCGTGAAATACGTCTCTCTTTTCCTGTTCACACTATGCCTTGCCCTACTGGCTTTCGGACCGCTCGTGGAGGCGAGCGGCGTCCTGGCCGACATGCACAAAGCGGGGAACGTCAAATGTGCAGCCTGCCACGGCAAGAAGGCCCCGGCAAAGGGCGCGACCGTCGACAATGCGCGCTGTATCGCGTGTCACGGAACCTACGAGAAGCTTGCCTCAAAGAGCATGCCGAAAGAGGCTCTTGGGGGCAATCCCCACAAATCTCACCTCGGCCCCATCGAGTGCGCTATTTGCCACCGCGGACATCAGCCGTCGGAGACTTATTGCCTCAAATGTCACAAGAATTTCGATATGAAGATACCTGCGGGACGGACAGAGTAAAGATGAAAATATCGTTTCTTGAGGAGGTTTATCGCCGTCCATGGCCGTGGAGACCTGAAGTAGTATGAAACAAACGCTGAAACATAGGACCAATACCGCGTATGCGAGCACATCCTTTTTTCTTACCCATCTAATATTCCTCCTTTTGAATACCGCGATCCCAATGCCAACACATGGAGCATCAGAAACATCCCGTATGCGACTCGTTTTTCCCGATCGCACCCCTTTCCCGCATTTCCGGAAAGATTCTCCTGACAGTCATCCCCTCCTCTCTTTAATAGTTTTTGAAACCGATACGTGAGAATATGGCCGATTTCGTCGCCTATGCCTCCTGGGGGACTCATTATATCAAATTTGAATATTACCATATCGTAAAATGGTATTTCTGTCTTGACAACAATTATTGTGTCTGCTACGCTCATGTTTTCGGGGCTTTCTCTTATAAGAGGCCGATTAGAGGAGCCGGGATTCCGGGGGAGAATCGAACAGTGAGACGAACGAGCCGAGCAGCTCGCGGATCCTCATCACAACCCAGGGATCAAGGTGAAGAACGCAGGCGCGCGATTCATAAGACCGTCGGCCGCCGATATTCGAGAGGAGCCGGGGTCGATGATGGGGATAGAGTAATTCGGTAATCCCGCTACCCTTGGTGACGGTTCGGCCGAGGCGTTCGGGCAGCGGCGGGCCTATGGGTTCCGGATATGGAGTTCTTCAAGCTGAAGATCATGGCGCTTCATGAGACGAAGTACGCTTTAGTCGGATGAACCTCAAGTTTTTCATTTTAGAAATAAAACGGCTGCCTTTGAAATCCCCCGGTGATGAAGCGATAGCAGAAAAGAAAAGGAGGGGCATATGAAACGAGTTTGTGTGACGATCAACGGACAAAAACATGAGTTTGTGGTGAATGGCAACCGGGTATTGCTTGATGTACTGAGGGAAGACCTTCGTCTGACCGGCGCGAAGTGGGCTGCGACCGAAAAGGGCAGTGCGGCGCCTGCACGGTGATTGTGAACGGGAAAACCGCTCTTGCCTGTCTTACGAAGGTCGCCTCCCTGGACGGCGCTCAGGTGATCACGGTAGAGGGACTCGGCACTCCCGAGAATCCGCACCTTATTCAGGAAGCCTATGCGCTCTCCGGCGCCATCCAGTGCGGGTACTGCACGCCCGGCATGATTATGGCGACGAAGGCGTTGCTGGATGAGAAGCCCAACCCCGAAGTGGACGACATCAGATGGGCGCTTCGGCATAACCTGTGCCGATGCACCGGCTATAAAAAGATCATTGAAGCAGTTCAGTTGGCGGGGCGATTCGTTCGCGGAGAGGTTACCCCGGATGCGGTTCGGCCGAAGGCGAGCGACGGCTATATCGGCGTTTCGCATCCTCGGCCTTCCGCTTTGCCCAAGGCCTGCGGAACCGTGCATTTCGGCGCAGACATCAAACTCGAAGGAGCGCTGGAATTAGCGGTGCTTAGAAGCTCTGTGCCTCATGCGCGCATCGTTTCAATTGACGCCTCGGAAGCCGAAAAGATGCCGGGCGTAGCCGGCGTAATGAGAGGCACGGACGTGAAGGGGACGGGCGTAATAAAGTTCATGGCCCCTGACCGGCCCGTGATCTGCGGAGATAAAGTCCACACTATCGGCGATCCCATCCTGGTGGTGGCGGCTGACACCAAGGCTCAGGCGGAAGCGGCTGTGAAGGCCGTTAAGGTAGAGTTCGAGGCGTTGCCGGTGGTGGAAAATGTCGAAGCCTCGCTCGCCGAAGGCGCAATCCAGATTCATCCCAACCTTCCGAATTTGGTGGCGGATGCATCGGTCGTCAAAGGGGACGCGGAGAAGGCCCTAGCGGATTCCGCCGTCATGGTGGAGGGCCGGTTCAACACGCAAAGAGTTCACATGGCAGCCCTGGAGCCCGAGGTGACGCTGGCTTACTGGGAGGACGAGGATGAGGGCGAAGACGCCTTGCTGGTGATATCCGGGCGAAGCATTAATATCCATCACGCCCTGGGCATGCTGCAGGAAGCGCTTGGCTGGGAAAATATGAAGTACATTGAGTCGAGCACCGGCGGCCAGTTCGGAATGAAGCTGGACGTCGTGTCTGAGGCCATTGCCGGCGCCGCCGCAATCCACTTCAAGCGCCCAATCCGCTACGTGCCAAGCCTGGCTGAGAGCATCCTCATGTGCTCGAAGCGCCACGCGTACGACATGAAAGTGAAATTGGGAGCGGATGCGAAGGGCAAGATCACCGGCTACAGTATCGACATCCTGATGGATAAAGGCGCATATCGGTCCGCCGACATATTCGGGCGGTCTCTCTTTACCGTCTCCGGTTCTTATAACATTCCGAATCTGAAGTGCCGGCTGAGACTGGCTTACACAAACAATCCGTGGGGAGCGCAGCCCGGGGCGCGGGACAGCCGCAGGTCGCGTTCGCCCTGGAATGCGCCATGGAGATGCTGGCCGAGAAACTCGGAATGGACCCGTTCGAGCTCAGACTTCAGAACTCGCTGAAACCGGGAGAATCCAAGTGTACGGGTTTCGTGGTGGAAGAGTGGCCGTTTCCGGAGGTCATGAAGTCCGTTCGTCCGCACTATGAGCGGGCTCTGAAAGATGCGACGCCGTACCGGACAGGTCGGATAAGGCGTGGTGTGGGTCTGGGCGCGGGCGCCCACGGCGTAGGAAGAGTGGGAGAAGATGCGACGGCGGTGGTAGAGTTGCTGCCTGACGGGGGCGTCTCTGTATGCGCGGCCGCAGCCGACCCTGGGGAAGGCAATGACTCGATGTTAAGCCAGATTACCGCCCATGTGATGAATATCCCGATGGAAAAAATACAGCTTCAGACCCGGGAGACCGACCTGACTGCGTCCGCAGGCCCCGCGGCAGGGAGCCGCATCACGTTCATGATCGGCGGCGCACTGATCGTGGCGCTGGAGCAGTTGAAAGAAGCCATGAAGGCAACCGGGGCGAAGACCTCGCAAGACCTTGCGGCTGCGGGCAAACCTGCGCGTTACGTGGGCGTGAAAAAGAACCAGGATGTCAAACCTGGTGAAGGCCCATCTTTTGTCACGGATATCCACGGCGTGCAAATGGTGGAGTTGGAAGTCGATACGGAGACGGGCGAAGTGAAGATTCTGAAGATTACGGCGGCGGTCGATCCCGGCACCGTAATCAATCCTCACAATGTGACGGGGCAGTTGGAAGGTGGGCTCGACATGGGTGTGGGTTATGCCTTGAGGGAGGAATACATACCCGGCAAGACTATTGACTGGTACACATCGAAGTTCCCAAGCATACGAAACAACTTCGATATGGAAATAGTGCTTACCCAAACGCCGCGGGCAAAGGGTCCGTTGGGCGCCACCGGAGTCGGAGAGATGTGTCTGGTTCCTACTGCGCCGGCAGTGATTAACGCCATCAGGAACGCCACTGGCGCCTGGGTATGCGACTTGCCGGCCACACCGGACAAAGTCAAGGCGGCCATCGCGGCGTTGACGAAGTAGGCTTGTGAGTACGAAAACCACCGACTACGAGGCGGGCCTTGAGCCCACGGTGCGCACCATCGCGGGGCGGGATATCGCCATGGATAAGGACGGCTTCCTCAGGGCAAACGCATTTGGACTA
>PLSJ01000072.1 GCA_003165115.1 Syntrophaceae bacterium
GTTCGCCTGCGGGCCGGCCATGATATAGTGCGCGGCCGCAGTCCCTTTCCTCAGGACGACGGTCATCATGGGCGAGTTGTTCGCCTGCTCGATGGAGTAGATGAGTGACTGTCCGAGACCGAGCAGCTCCGCCTTTTCCGCGAGGTCACCCACGTCGATGCCGGTCGTATCCTGGATCCAGAGCATAGGCACCCTGTCCCTGCCGCAGAGCGTGACGAACTCGTTCACCTTGATGAGTCNNTGAGTCCTTCCCGGTAGAACTTGCCGCCGATGCCGGGGTAAGGGGCGTACTGCGGGTAACCCCTCGGCAGCATGCCCTGTTTGTTCGCCACCACACCGATAAGGAAGCCGTCGATCTTCACGAGCCCCGTATAGAGCTCGGGGCCGTACTCGGGACGGAACTCCATGTGCTCGCTGGCGTCCACGAGCCTTGAGAGGAACTGATAGATGTCATAGGTCATCTTCTGGTTGAACGACACGATGTTGTAGAGGTCTTCCGCCGGAAAGGCAGGCTCGGCGGGCTCGGCGACCCTGAAGAACTTGCTGTTGTAGGCCGGCAGATAGGTGACCCATTCCTTGACCGCGTCGAGGATCGCTTCCTCCGTCTGGAATACCTGCTTGAAGAAGCCTGTTTCGTCGTAGTGGATCGCGACCCTGCCCGGAGGCACCGATTTGAATTTCCTCGTGGCGTCGATGATCTGCTCGGCCATGCCCTCGTCGAAGAAGCCCTTCGGCGCCATGCCGCTGACGATGCCCGCGCCGCCCACGGCGATGTTGCAGTCCTTGTGCGCGAGGAGCAGCGTGGGGCTGATGCCCTGGTACCCGCCGCCCGCCGGGTTCGTCCCGTAGATGGCCGCCAGCACGGGGATGCCCAGCTTGTTCAGCTCGGCATGCCTGAAGAACGTGGTGCCGTTCCCCCTCCTGTTCGCGTATACCTTCTCCTGTTCGGGCAGTTTCACGCCGCTGCAGTTGACGAGCCAGACGAGCGGGCAATGGAGCCTCTTCGCGATGTCCGTGACCCGCAGGATGTTGTCCGCCTGGCCCGCGATCCACGCGCCCGCCATCACCTTGTTGTCGAAGCCGATGATCACGCACCACCGGCCGTTTATCTTGCCCAGGCCATCCACGACGCCTGTCGTCCCCGATTCTTCCTCCATGGGGTCGTACAACATGTGGAGAGGGGCCCAGGTGCCCGGCTCTACGATGTATTCGAGCCTCTGGTGGACGGTCCACTCACCCCTCTTGGCGAGTACCGCGGCGGGCAGCCCCGCGTTCTTCTTCTCCTCGAGGAGCACGCCGATCGCCTCTTCCACCTTCTTGATCTCCGCGGCATTGGCCGGGTTGTCCTTCGCCGGCTTGCCGAATCCCTGCATCTTTTCGAAATAAGGTCTCATTCTCAATCCCTCCAAAGGCGTATTTTTTGATAGTTAAGATTTTCACAATTATATTTTTGCAAGCGCCCGCTTGTCAACATAAAACGGCATCACACGAGGCGTGAGACCACATGCGGCCGCTCAACCCGTCAGCCCTCACGGGCGGTCGTGACGATTTTCTCACACCAGGACCTGTACGTCCTGGTGGCTTGCACTTTAAAGCGCGCCTTTAGTGCTTGAATAACCGCTGGCCCGTAAAGACCATCGTCACAATTATTGGGGGCTAGCGTCGCCCCCTCCACGAGCAAAGCCCGTGGAGCCTTCCCCTCATGAAAAGAAAGAGGCAAGACGGCCAAACCTAGTGCTTGAATAACCGCTGGCCCGTAAAGACCATCGTCACATCGGCCTCGTTGCACGCCTGGATTACCTCGAAATCCCTCTCCGAGCCGCCCGGCTGGATCACACCGGTCGCGCCTTCCCTGATCGCCGCGTCCACGCCGTCCCTGAAGGGGAAGAAGCCGTCAGAGACCACCGTGGAGCCGAGAAGGCCGCCCTTTTGCGCCCTGGTGTACTCCTCGATCTCCTTGAGGTCGTCCATCCGCCTCTCTCCTTTTTCCGCCTCGAGCCGGAACACGGCATAGGGCACGCCGAACTTCTTGAAGACCTGGCCGTCCGTGAACTTCGTATACGCCTTGAAGACGGCAATCTCCACCACGCCTACCCTGTCCTGCTCCCCCGTACCGATTGCGACGGTCGCCCCGTCCTTGACGAAGAGCGCGGAATTCGAGCTGACCCCGGACTCGACGTACCAGCCGAAAAGCATGTCGTCCAGCTCTTTATCGGTGGGCGCCCTCCCGACCTTGTAGACCTCTCCCTTGTACGTGGTCTGGGCGACTTTCAGGTCATCCTTCTCCTTGATCGTGAAAGGCTGGGATTCCTGGATGATGAGGCCGCCGTCCATGAGAGACTTGAAATCGATGATCCTCTTTGTCTTGTACTTCTGGAGTCTCTCGATCTCCTTGATCTGGAGTATCCTCAGGTTTTTCCATTTCTTGAGGATATCGAGGGCGGCCCCATCGTAGTCGGGGGCGCAGACGACTTCGAAGTAGTACGGGGACATGGCGCGGGCCGTCTCCACGTCGAGGGTGCGGGTCAGCACCACCGCGCCGCCGAACGCCGCGATCCGGTCGCACCAGAACGCCTTCTCGAAGGCCTCGGCCGGCGTCGCGCCGTATGCGGCCCCGCAGGGATTGTTGTGCTTCATGATGGCGCATGCGGGCTTTGCATCGAGAAACCGGAGGATGTTGAGCGCGTTGTCCACGTCGGTCAGGTTTATCTTGCCGGGGTGCTTCCCCACCTGCAGCTGGTCACCCTCGCTGATCCTGCTCACCAGCCCGGAATCGAAGTCGAAAAAGCGCACGTCGCCCAGCGTGATATTGCCGTTTACCAGCTCGTACAGGGCCGCCGGCTGGTCGGGGTTTTCGCCGTAACGCACGCCCTGCTCCACCTCCGCATTTTCGCCCGCGTCAAAGATGCTCCACACCCTCTTTCGATAGGACAGGGTCTGTCCGCCCATGTCGATCGTGATCGCGTCGGGGAACCTGTCCTGGACGACCTTTTTGTACATGTCTTTGATCTGCGCCATATTCTTCTTACCCCCCTTTCGTTTTTCGAGCCCCAATCACCTGATTATCTTCTTGAGCGCCTCCACCATGGAATCGACGTCGAGCTTTTCTTCCTTCAGGATCTCTTCCGTCTCGCCCGAGAGACCGTAGTCCTTCACGCCGAAGCGCGCCATCCGTCCCCTGAACCCATGGTCGAGGAGCCACGACGCCAGCCCCGAGCCGATGCCCGTTTCCGGGTTGTGGTCCTCGTAGGTCACGATGCAGGGAACTTTAAGGAGACCGGTCATCGTCTCTTCGTCGATCTCGGTCACGCAGGCCATGTTGATCACCGCCACCGATTTTCCCATCGGTTGGAGGGCGGCCCGTATCTTCATCGCCCTGGCGACCATCCCCCCATAGGTGATAATGGCCGCGTCCGTGCCCTCGCGGATGACGTCCATCCGCCCGTAGACGAAGCGGTAGCCGTTGCTGAAAAACAGCCCGCCGTCTTCGGTCCGGATCACGGGCCACTGCGACCTGCCCGTGCCTATCATGAAATTGCCGCAAACCCCAGCCGCATACCGGACCACGCGGTCGGTCTGGTTCGCGTCCGCCGGGACGACCGCCTTGAAGCGGTAGAGGTTCCTGCTGAGGCCGATGTAGTCGATGCACTGGTGCGTCTTCCCATCCTCCCCTACATCGAGGCCCAAATGGGTGAGAACGAGCTTCAGGTTGGTGCCGTTGATGTCGTTCAACCTCTGCTGGTTGTATGTCTCGTCCATGCCGAAGGCGCCGAAGTCCGCGAAAAACGTGAGGATGCCCATGGTGGAGAGGGCCCCGCTCACGGTGGCCGCGTTGTGCTCCTGCACGCCGCCCTGGATGAAGTAATCGGGGAACGCACGGGCGAACTCGGCGGACTTGACGGAGCTTGCCAGGTCGCAGTCGAGCACGCAGACCGGCCTGCCCCGCGGGATGTTCTTCTCTCCTATGTCTTTGAGGGCCTTGCCGAAAGCGGTCCTGTTGTCGACCTTGTCGTCGTCCGTATAGGTGAAAGGCGCGCCGATGTCGATCGCGGAGGCCTCCGCCGCATGTATCTCGGGCCGCCATTCCCAGGCGCCCTTCCTCCTCTCCCTGTAGTAATCGGTCCTGTCCTCGATGCCGAGGCAGGCCGCCGCATCCTGCATTTCCTTCCGGTTCAGGGGTTTGCCGTGGTACTCGGCCTTCCCCTCCATGAAGGGGACGCCCTTCCCGATCACGGTGCGGGCAAGGACGCAGACGGGATTGGGGGTGTTGCGGGCCTGCCTGAGCGCCTTATAGAGCGCGTGCGCGTCGTGGCCGTCCACCTCGATCACGTCCCACCCGTCGGCAACATAATCTTTACCGATGTTGACGGGCATCACCGCATCGGTCGCACCGCTGATCTGGATGCCGTTGACGTCGATCACGACGGTGATATTCGAGAGCCCGTGCTTGTGGGCGAACCGCCGGGCCTCGGCTACCTGCCCTTTGGCCTGCTCGCCGTCGCTCATGAGCACGTAGACGTGGAAGTCCTCATGCCGGATTTTCGCGGCCAGCGCGAAGCCGCACCCGGCGGAGAGCCCCTGGCCCAGGTTCCCCGTCGACCAGTCGATGAAGGGGATGCCCCTGACCACATGCCCCTCGTAAGGGCTCTTCGCCCGCCTGAAAAACGCCACCACCTCGTCGACAGGCAGGTGGCCCAGGCGCGCGAGGCTTGCATAGACGGCGGGCGACGTGTGGCCGTGGCTCACCACGACCCTGTCTCGGACCGCATCCGACAGATTTGCGCAAGAAAACACCGCCAGGCACATCTCAAGGGACGACAACGACCCACCGGGATGACCGGAAGCGGCCACGCTCGTCATGCTG
>PLSJ01000142.1 GCA_003165115.1 Syntrophaceae bacterium
GTGTGGCGAGCATCTTTCCAAGGAGGACGCGGCTCTTCTCCCCACCGGAAAGCACCGATATCTTCTTCAAGGCCCGGTCCCCCTCGAAGAGCATCAAGCCGCTGATGTTCCGGGCGGTGCCGCGGCTGAAATCGGGCGTCGCCTGAAGAATCTCCTCTTCAACCGTCTGCTCCGCGCTGAGGCGGTCGATATTGACCTGGCCGAAGTAGCCGGCCCTCAGGTTCACCGAACGGGCGACCGTGCCCTGTACAGGCGTGAGGTCGCCCGCGAGCAGGCTCAGGAGCGTGGTCTTCCCCTTGCCGTTCTTCCCGATAACACCTATCCTGTCCCGCCTGCCGACGGCAAAGGTGAGGCCGTCGATGAGGACCGGTCCGCCGTCGTAAGAGAAGCTCAGGTCCCGCGCCTCCGTGAGCCACTTCCCGGAGAAGGGCGCCGCCCGGAACTGGAAGTCGAGGACCTTCGCCTCCTCCAGCCTTTCGCGGGTCTTTGTCCTGCCGAGCACCTTGATCTTTGACTGGACCACGCGCGCCCTGGTTGCCTGCGCCCGGAACCGGTTGATGAACTGCTCCAGTTCCTTCCGCTTTCTCTCGTCGTTGACCCGGGTCTTCTCGTAGACCTCTTCTTCCTGAAGTATCTGCTGGTAGAGCTTGTGCGTCGAGCCCGCTATTTTTCGTACGCCCTCGCGATGGATGCCCATGACGTGGGTCACCACGCCGTCCATGAAGGTCCGGTCATGGGTGATAAGGACCAGCTCGCCCTTCCACTCCCTCAGGAAGCGGCCGAGCCAACGGACCGACACGATATCCAGATAATTGGTGGGCTCGTCCAAAAGCAGAAGGTCGGGTTTCGAGACGAGTACTTTTGCGAGGTTCAGCCGGATCTGGTAGCCGCTCGAAAGCTCCTCGGGGCTTTTCCGGAAATCGGCCTCGTCGAAGCCGAGGCCGAGAAGGATGCTCTTCACTTTGTATGTCTCGTCCGTCCCGTCCTCGCTCTGCGGCAGGGCCAGGGAGGCCTCCCCGAGCACGCTGCCTTTCGCGAAGGAAAGGGTCTGGGAGAGATAACCCTTTCTGTAGCCCCGCGGGATATTGACGCTTCCCGAATCGGGCTCTTCCTCGCCCGTGATCAGTCTCAGCAGCGTGGTTTTTCCGCTCCCGTTCCTGCCCACGAGGCCGACGCGTTCCCCGTCCCCTATCGTGAACGTCACGGCGTCGAAGACGACCTGAAGGCCGTAGGTCTTAGTCAGATTAGCAACTGATAGCATAGGGAATCCTGATCATAGAGATGACTGCAACAAACTGGGAACGCCATAGTTTACACGAGATAGGACGGAAGTTCAATCGAGGCGGGGAAGGTCCGGCGCACAAGAATTCCTTGCACCGTCCGCAATTACGCCTTATTAACTATGTAGACGCGAAGGCGTAAGGTACCGTGCTGCGTATACAGACATGGCGAAAAGGGGAGCGGCAAGATTCGGGTCATTCTACTTTATCAATGAGGGGAGCCATGAAAACAACGGTTTTTGCAGCCATTCTTATCCTTGTCTTCGTTTCGGCGTCACCGGCGCAGGACAAGTCGCCCAAGGCAATGACGGAAGGGTTTTTTCGTCTGTTGATGGAAAACAAGATGCCCGAGGCGTACACGCACCTGTTTGTCGGTTCCCCCGTGCCGAAATTAAGGCCCGAGGAAACGGACGTAATAAAACAACAAACGAAAACCACCTTGGCGGATTACGGAAAAATCCTCGGGTATGACCTGATCCGTGAGGAAAAGTTCGGCGGATCCGTCCTGAGGTTGGTCTATTTGCTTAAATCCGAGTTGGTGCCGACGGTCTGGCAATTTTTCTTCTATAAACCCGATTCGGAGTGGTATCTGCTGGGCGTCACCTTCTTTGACGACGCCGAGGGTCTTGCCGCCATGCAGTAGGCGCGGCGAAACACGGAACAGGGCCGTTTCCGGCCGGTTGACAATTATCTCCGCAGCCCTTAGCTTATAGTTGTAGGGTATATCCCTTTCATTGCCAGGAAACAAAAGCTCCATGATTGACACGGGGCTGGCGCCGCGCGCAGGCACGGTCGATGCGCGCAACGCAGGTTTACGGACGGCCCCCGGCTTTCCTTAGCTGTAGACTGAAAATGACACGCATAACCGGGACTGTCGCTGCCCGGAGGAAGGGTCAAGATGAGGGCTTTGCTCCTGGTTGGGATCATGCTCTGCTTCACCGGGTGCGGCGTGATCGCCCACGGCACGTCTCAAAAGATCCTCTGCACCACGACCCCTGCCGGCGCATTGGTGAAAATGGCCGACGGCACCGCATGTACGACGCCTTGCAGCGTCACACTGAAAAGGAAACAGGACGACGTCCTGACCATCGAGAGGAAGGGCTACGAAACAATGACCCTGCCCGTCCACTCGGTCCTTTCGAAGTCCTCGGCCGGCAACATACTGCTGCCCGGCGGACTGGTCTGCTGGGGGATCGATGTCGCCTCCGGCGGCGCCTATAAACTGGTGCCGGAGCACATCGATATAGAACTCAAGCCCGCCGGGGAAGAAGAGCCTTAAAGAGCCGCGACCGCGCGACGCCTTCCAAAACTCCTGTACAATTATGTGCGTGCGAGGCCTACGGGAATATGCCCCGCAGCCTTACCGCCTCGGCAACGCGCCCGATGCCCAGCACAAGCGCCGCCGTCCGCATGTCCACCCGCTCCTTCTCCGCGATGGCTTTGACCTCGTAAAAGGCCTTCGAGAGGATGCGGATGAGACGCTCGGTTATCTCTCCCTCGGTCCAGAACAGTTCCTGAAGGTTCTGGACCCATTCGAAATAAGAGACGACGACACCACCCGCATTTGCGAGGATGTCGGGAACGAGACTGATCCCCCGGTCGGACAATATCGAGTCCGCCTCCGGGGTCGTCGGACCGTTGGCCCCCTCCACGACCATCCGGCAGCGGAGCTTTGGCGCGTTCGCGGCGGTAATCTGGTTCTCCATGGCCGCCGGCACCAGGATATCGCATTCCAATTCGAGCAGCTCCGCGTTCGTGATCTCCTCCGCGTCGACCTCCTCCTTCACGAAGCACCTGCTGCGCTTCTTGCAGTCCAGCGCCTTTTCCACATCGAGCCCCTTCGGATTATAGAGGCCCCCATTTATATCGGAAATGCCCACCACGCGGCACCCCGCCCTGGCGAACTCGCGCGCGGCCGCCGAGCCCACGTTGCCCGCTCCCTGGATTACCACGCGGCTCCCCGCCAGTGAAAAACGGCCGTGTTTGGCCGCCTTCGCCGCAACGACGAAGACGCCGCGGCCGGTAGCCTCGAACCTGCCGCGCGAGCCTCCCAGCTCCAGGGGTTTGCCGGTCACGACCCCGGGGACCGAGTACCCCTTTCGGATGCTGAACGTATCCATCATCCAGGCCATTACCTGGGGATTGGTGGCTACGTCCGGCGCCGGGATATCCATCTCGGGTCCGATAAAGGGAGATATCTCCCACGTGAACCGGCGCGTCATGCTTTCGATCTCGTGCTGCGACATCTGCCTCGGGTCGCACTCGACCCCTCCCTTCGCCCCTCCGAAGGGGATGTTGACCACGGCCGCTTTCCAGGTCATCCACATGGCCAGGGCACGCATCTCGTCGAGGTCCACGTCGGGATGGTAGCGCATCCCCCCCTTGAACGGACCCCGCGTGTCGTTGTGCTGGACGCGATAGCCCGTAAACATGCTCACCGATCCATTGTCCTTTTTTGCCGGAAAATGGACAATGATCTCCCTCCTGGTATACTTGATTTTCTCGAATATGCCGGCGTCGATTCCGGGCAAGTGACCTGATGCCTTCTCTACCTGGCTGACGGCCATGCGCGCCAAATTGACTTTCCCTTCCCCGGCCTCCATAGCACACCCCCTGCCGGCCTTCGTCCGCCGGCTTCCTTTCGCACTCTGAAGTCAAATATAATACGACAGCCCGAGCCTATCACGGAAGAGTCCCGCAAGGGCAACGGGACGCAGGAGTATCCGCAGCACAACAATTGCGCCTTTACATACCGGCAAAGGCACATTAAATTAATCATGGGGGCACGCGCCGACAATGTTTCTCCGCAACGCCGTCCGTGATCCGGACAGGTCGAAAGGCAGGTTTCCGCTCGCGCTCTGCCTCGTCATCCTTGTGCTCCTGGCTGGCGCGTCCGTTGCGGTGTACTCCCGGCATCACCGTCGCCTCCCGCCTCCCCGCGAGAAAATCGCACTCGGCATCGTCACGACCGACAATGCCGTGCTCGTGCATATCGCCTCCGAATTGGGTTTCTTTTCGAGGTACGGCATCGACCTGTCCATCACCGAGTACGAAGTCGGTTCTCACGTGATGGACGATCTCGAGGCAGGCATCCTGAACATCGCGGCCGCATCGGAGTTCGCCCTTGTCCGTGAGGGCTTTAACCGCAAGGATCTTTTGGCCGTTGCCTCGATTGCGCGCTCGAACAATATCCAGCTCATCGCGAGGAAGGACCGGGGAATCGCATCTCCGGCCGACCTCAAGGGCAAGACGATAGGCGTTTTGCGCGGGACGACGTGCGAATTCTTTCTCTCCACGTTCCTTGCTTTCGGCGGCATTTTGAACAACGAAGTGCAGATAGTCAACATAAAGCCGTCGGATGCCGCATCCGGCATCCTGAGCAGGAACATCGATGCCGCCATGCTCTGGGACCCTTACGCGTACAGGCTGAAGACCGCCCTGGGCAAGAACGCGATGGTCTGGGACGGCCAGGGCGGGCAGGATTACTATGTGCTCCTGATCTCGACCAGGCCATTTACCGACGCTCACCCGGCCGCCGTCGAAAAGCTGCTGAGAGCGCTGGTGGACGCCGAGCGCTTTACCGAGACTAACCCGGCGGAATCGAAGAGGATCATCCAGAAGCACTTCCGTTACGACAACGCATATATGGCCCGGACCTGGGCGCAGAACAGTCCAAAAGTCTGTTTGACCCAGGACCTCCTGATCCATATGGAGGACGAAGGGCGATGGGTCAAAAGAAGGGGTTGGGTCTACTCTCAGGGTATACCCAACTATTATGCCCTCATGTACCTTGACGGGCTCGAGAAGGTAAACCCGGACGCGGTGAGCATCATCCACTAGCCGGCGAGGGATCCCATGAGCATCAAGACCAGGCTGAAGATAAGCGCTTCGGTGCTCATCGTCCTCGCGATGACGATGATCGCTACGCTCGTTCTTATGGCCAGGGAAATCGAGGAAGCCACGGAGGATAGTCTCATTGCCGACCGGATCGTCAAAGGGGCGGGCGAGCTTAACGTGCTGGCCCGCGCCTTTGTGTCGGGACAGCAGGAGGAAAGCACCGGTGCCCAATGGTGGGACAGGCTTTATTCCCTGGCGTCGCTGTTCGGGCAGGCGCCCTTGGGGGACGAGAAACAAAAGCTCCTTTTGGACCGGCTGACAAGCACGAATGCCGGCCTGAAGCCGATCTTCAATCTTATCCTCTCATATCGCGCGCTGGGCAGCTCTGCCTCGGGCCAGAGAAAGGAGATCTACGCGGAATCGGAGGAAAGGCTGGCGGCGCAGCTTCTGGCGAAAACCCAGGAGATGGTTTATGATGGAGGGCTGCTGGTCAAGGCTAGCAACGACACGATCATTGCGGTTGAGCGCAGGGCTTTCCAGGTCGTCCTCTCCCTGCTGGTGATGCTCATCGGCACCGTGCTCCTGACCTTTTACGACCTCTACAGCATCATTGTACGTTCCTTCGAAAAACTGCAGGACGGGGCCCGCGTCATCGCCAAAGGCGATTTCGACCACAGGGTGGACCTGTCGGCCCCTTCCGAGGTCGCCGCGCTTGCGACCACCTTTAATGAAATGGGCGAACAACTGAACGTCTCATACAGGTCGCTGGAGACCAGCAGGCGCAGGTATCAGGACCTTACCGAATTTTTGCCCCAGACGATTTTCGAGACGGACCGGTCGGGACGGCTGACGTTCGTAAACAGGGAGGCTATCCGGGTCTTTGGCTGTATCGGAGAAGAAGTAGTGGGACGCGTCGATTTCCTCCAGCTCATCGGCGAGGACGACAGGGAGGCAATAGGAGACGCCATGGCCAGGAGCATGGAAGACCGGTATGTGACGCGCGTCGAAGGGACGGCACAGAGGAGGGACGGAGGCCGGTTCCCCGCGAGCGTCCATATCTCGCCTGTCATCGACAATGGGGATGTCGTGGGCGCCAGGGGCATTCTTATCGACATGACCGAGCAAAAGAGGGTCGAGCAGCGGCTTCAGCAGGCACAAAAGATGGAAGCCATAGGGACGCTTTCCGGCGGGATAGCCCACGATTTCAATAATATCCTCGCCGCTATCATGGGGTTTACCGAATTGGCCCTCGAGGACCTTGCGGACTGGCCGGAAAAGCGCTTTCTCGAAAACGTCTTAAAGGCGGCCGTCAGGGGCAAGGACCTCGTGCGACAGATCCTGACGTTCAGCCGCATGGGGGAATACTCTCACAAACCGGCCGATATCGGCCCCGTCGTGGAAGAAACGATAAAGCTCCTGCGCGCCTCCATCCCTTCAACCATCGAGATCCGGCATAACGTCTCGCCCGAGACCTTGATCGTGCGGTCCGATCCGACCCAAATCCAGCAGGTCCTTATGAACCTCGCCATGAATGCGGCCTACGCGATGCGGCAAAACGGGGGCCTGCTGCAGATAGACGTGTCGCGCGACGACCCCGGACACCTAAAGCCGCCGGGAATGGGTCCGGGGGCCTACGTGCGGATATCGGTGAGGGACAGCGGCACCGGCATGAGCAAAGCGACGATAGAAA
Organism: Syntrophaceae bacterium; assembly: GCA_003165115.1. GTDB lineage: Bacteria > Desulfobacterota > Syntrophorhabdia > Syntrophorhabdales > WCHB1-27 > BOG-1155. Next base: position 6,808 of record PLSJ01000142.1, read on the forward strand.
GGATGTTCGATCCATTCTTCACCACGAAAGGAACGGGCGAAGGGACCGGGCTCGGGCTCTCCGTGGTCCACGGCATCGTGCAGGACCATGCCGGCTTTATCGAGGTCGAGAGCGAAGTGGGAAAAGGAAGCGTTTTTTATATATTTCTCCCCCTCATCGAGGAATTGCCAAGCACACCCCAGAAGCCAGGAGACGAATCGCCGGCCCTGGAACACGGAAGGATCCTCCTTGTCGATGATGAGCCGGACATAGTCGAGGCGGAGAAGGCCATGCTGGAACGGTTGGGATATGCCGTGGTCGGGAGCGTGAGCAGCCTCGACGCCCTGAAGGTTTTCGATAAAGAGCCGGAGCGGTTCGATATAATAATCACCGACCAGACGATGCCCGAGATGACGGGGATGGCCCTGGCAAAGAAGATTATCGAAAGAAGGAGCGATGTGCCGGTCATTCTCTGCACCGGATACAGCGACGTCCTCTCGGATGAGGAGATTCGAAAGACCGGCATCCGGGAGCTTGTCATGAAACCGGTCTCGAAAAAGGAGATGCGGGAAATCCTGCGCCGCGCCATGGAGCCGCGCGAGGAAAAGGGGCCTGCCTGAGAGATATTAAGCGAAACCGGGGGTCAGACGGTGATGCTGACGTTTCCCTCTTGACCGGCGAGGACGGCCCTCTGGGTATCTACGAATTTCTTGATGAAGATGCGTCTGAGGCCGACCATGCCTTCGACCGGGGGGTTTATCTGCTGCCGGCGCGCGACGTTTCCGGCCTCCACGGTCTCCGGCTCCCGGAAGGTCTGCGCGTCATCTCTTTCATCAGGCGCCGTGGTCTGCTTCGCTGAAATCGCGCCGGTTGCCGGTCGCGCGCTCGTCCCGTTGAAATCGACCTGGAACTGTCTGACGCTCCTCTTTACTCCGGCGTCATTCTCTTTGAGGTTCGTATAAACAATTCTCATGCAGACCCAACGCTCATTGAGGCCATGACGAAGAAGGCCCCGACATTCCTGAAAAGGCATCCGGCCTTATTCCCGGTGCCCGCCTTCCACACACGATTTTTCCGATTACACTAAATTTGTAGGGTAAACGGCCGGAAATGTCAATAAAAAAACAACGAAATCAGGCGAATAAGGAGAAGACTACATGAAGAGCGCTCTTTTTGCGATCACCGTATCAAGGCAGATAGGGAGCGGGGGCGCCTTTATTGCCTATCAGGTGGCGAAAGCGCTGGGGTTCATGTTCGTGGACAGGGAGATACTGCGGCGTGCGGCAACGGACCTCGGCTGTACCCAAAGGCTCCTGGAGGCACGCGAGGAAACGTCGACGGGCCCGATCGACAACATCATCCGCATACTCTCTTCGGGAGCGCCCGAGACGGCCTACATACCGAGGGAACCGCCTGTCTACGACAGGGACCTCTTTGCGGCGGAAAGCCGGGTCATCAGGGAGGTCGTGGAGCGATACGACGCGGTCATACTGGGAAGAGGCGGGTTCCATGCGCTGAAAAACAGGCCCGGCGCCATCCACGTCTTTATCCATGCCCCGCTGGAATTCCGGATAGGGAGGGTAATGAACGTCAGGAACATGACCGACGCCGGGGAGGCGCGGGCCGTCGTGGAAGAATCGGACCGGAGGAGGGCAAAGTTCATCAGGGACATGGCCCGGACGGAATGGGCGGACGCAAGACATTACCACCTCTGCCTCGACTCACGCACCGCCGGCTTCCCCGAATGCATCCGGATGATCGTCCGGCTCGTGCACATCGCCCGCTCGGAAGGGCAGGAAAGCCTTTCCTATGATGCGGCCCGGCCGAAGTCGTCTTCGACGCGGACGATATCGTCCTCCCCGAAATATTCCCCTTTTTGGACCTCTATGAATACCAGAACGTCGCTCCCCACATTCTCGATCCTGTGAAGCGCCTCCCTGCCTATGCCGATACACGCACCCTCTCCGAGCAGGTGGTCCTGCCCGTCGCGCGTCACCCGCGCCTGCCCCTTCACGATGTACCAGTGTTCTTCCCTCTTGAAGTGCTTCTGGTAACTGAGGCGTTTACCCGGCAAGACCTCTATCCGCTTTACCTTGAACGCGCCGTCGTCATCAAGCACCACCCACCGGCCCCAGGGGGGCGATGCCTGTTCGTTCCCTTTCATGCCGTATCCGTCTCCTCCACGCCGAATGCAAAACCAGGAGAACCGGGCTATCCCTTCTTGAAGAGTTTTTTGAGCCTCTCCTGGAACGGCTTCTCCGAGGCAAACTGCGTCACATAGAGCCTCTCCCTGTCCAGATGGGACCCGAGTCCCGACAGGAGGGAAAAATTGACCAGCTCTTTCATTTTCCGGGTCGTTTCCATCGGCAGGGCCTTCAACTCCTCGATGAGCGTGGCCAGCTCCTCTTCGAGGTCTCCTTCATCGACCACGAAATTGACGAGGCCCATCTCTTTTGCCTCTTCCATCGTCACGTTCCGGGACAGAAAATAGAGCTCGTTGAACCGCTTCATGCCCACGAGGCGCGGCAGGAAGATGCTTCCACCGCCGTCCGGGGTCAGCCCTATCCGCCGGTACCCCATGTTCATCACCGCCTTTCCCTCCGCAAGGGT
>PLSJ01000178.1 GCA_003165115.1 Syntrophaceae bacterium
CGAAAGAATACGTGAGGAACAACTTTCTGATTACCAGGCAGATGAGGGATTACCTGTCGGTATGGTATTTCCTGGAGCAGGGGCGTCAGAACGTGCTGCGGGTGTAGCCGGGCGCGGAAGGCAGAGGAAGCAAAAAAGGCAGGGCCTTATTCCGGTCCTGCCCGCGATGTCCGGAATATAAGGCCTACTTCCTGAGCTTTCTCCTCATTGCCGCAAGCCCGACAAGGCCGGGGCCGAAGAGCAGGAGGGCGCCGGGAACGGGGACAGGCGCGGTCGTTTGTGCCGCCCAGTTTACCGAGTTGGCCAAAAGTTGCTGGTAATTGAGGTCGTTCGGGTTCGCCAGCGTCGAGAGGCTTATGACGTGACCCGACCCATACGTCCACCCCACGACGCCTGCAAACGTCACTCCCGGTGGCGGCGGGAGGCCGGCATCGCTGCTGTTAAAGAAAACTTGCGCACCCACCTTCGCGACCAACGCGGATTCCGTCCCACCCTCATTGACGAGGCTGTTAAAGGTATACAAGGCGGGGAGGTTGTGATCGATGAGAGAATTCAGGACATTTTGGGAATAGACGGTCGAACTGTTATAGGTGTAATAGTTGCTGTTGGTGGCGGGAAGCGCGGCCGAGAGCGTTGTAAGACGGCCGGTCCCGCTTAGCCATCCAGTCCACTCGGCCGTCACGAGACCTCCGCCCGCGGCTACATAATTCGTGAGAGCGGTCTGACCCGCAGTGGGCATGTCGCCACCACCTCCACTAAACGCGGGCATGAGAAGCACCACATTATAAGAGCTCAACGACACCGAGCCGTTAAAGCTATTATACCGGGGCCCATAGGTGACTGAGTCGCCGAAGGTTGCAAGAACATTTCCCACGCTGGTGTTGAGGGCGCTGTCATACCCTATGATATAGACGGAGTCGGCCCTTGCGGACATCGCCGTCATGAAAAGGAGCACCAGTGCAACGAGAGCACATTTTGCCGACAAACCCCACTTCTTCATTTACCCCTCCAACGGTTGGATTTATCTGGCAGCCCGGCTGTCTGCGTGCGGAAGCTCCTGAGAAGGCAAGAGACCCGTCGGCTTTCCGTCCCACNNCCACCCTCGCGGATGGTTTGGCTTTATCAGTTCGTTCTGTTATGTTATACCGCGCATTACAAACTGTCAAGAAGAAAAGTGCAGGGAAAAGAAAATTCCTTCGGCTTCAGGGCGGCGGTGTCCTCGGGTTCGGTGACTTGAAGCTGCCTGAATTCCTTCTCCATGTCTTTCCGTCCAAGGCAATAGTCTTATGCCCCGAGACAGATTCTCATGCCGTGAGACAGGAGGGCCGTTCTTCCCTGTGCGCCGCTTTTCACGCCCGCTTCTTCACGGAAGTCGTCGCTTCGTCGCTGATTTCGCTTGTGGTACGCCTTTTGCTTGCTTTATGGTTGCCGCTCCGAAGGAGAGCGAGTCCTCTTGCCGGTTGGTTTTCGTTTAACAATGTAATAACATGCCATGCCAGGGGCTCCACCTCTTCGCGAGAGACAGACGGCTTGAGTTGCACATGCGCGGGGGCCCATTGAGGATAGGGGCGGAGTATATCGGGGGGTTGTCTTCCTTTGTCGTGTGGGCGCCTTTCTCGGGGAGCGTGAGCCTCAAGACGGACGGGACGGAGTATCCCATGGAGAAGGACGACCTCGGTTACTGGAAGGTCACGGCTGAGCACGTGTCCCCTGGCGCCACGTATCTTTACCACCTCGACGGGTCCCTGGAGAGGCCCGACCCCGCCTCTTCTTTCCAGCCTTACGGCGTGCATGGGGCCTCACAAGTGGTCGATCACGCTTATCCGTGGCACGACGGCGAATGGAGCGGCCTCCCCGTAAAGGATATGGTGATATACGAGCTGCACGTGGGGACGTTTTCGCCCGAAGGCACCTTCGGAGCGGTCATCGAACGCCTCGACGACCTCACGGCCCTCGGGGTGAACGCCGTGGAGCTTATGCCCGTCGCCCAGTGTCCCGGCACGAGGGCATGGGGGTACGAAGGCGTCTATCCCTTCGCGGTGCAGGGTTTCTATGGGGGGCCGCACGAGTTCAAGAAACTCGTCGACGCATGTCACGAACGGGCGCTCGCGGTCATCCTCGACGTCGTGTACAACCATCTCGGCCCCGAAGGGAACTATTTGTCGGATTTCGGCCCGTATTTCTCGGACAGGTACCGCACCCCATGGGGCCAGGCCGTCAATTTCGACGGCCCCTACAGCGACGAAGTGCGCAACTTCTTTATCGAGAATGCCCTGAGCTGGTTTGAACGCTACCATGTCGACGCACTGAGGCTGGATGCGATCCACGGCATCTTCGACCAGAGCGCCACGCCTTTTTTGGCGGAGCTGGCGCAGGCGGCGGGCCGCTTTTCCGCAGAGTCGGGCCGCCTGGTCTCCCTTGTTGCGGAGAGCGACCTGAATGACGCGAGGGTGACGAAACCTTTCGATGCCTGCGGCCTCGGCATGGACGGGCAGTGGTCCGACGATTTCCACCATGCCCTTCACACCCTGCTTACCGGAGAAAAAGCGGGCTATTATGCCGATTTCGGACACGTCGCCGACCTGGTGACGGCCCTGAGGGAAGGGTTCGTCTATCAGGGCAGGTATTCCGCGTACCGGAAACGGCGTCATGGGAACGCGACAGCGGGTATGCCGGCGGAGAAATTCATCGTCTTCTGCCAGAACCACGACCAGGTGGGCAACAGGAAGACCGGCGAGAGACTGGCCACGCTCGTGTCTTTCGAAGCGCTCAAGCTGGCCGCCGGGGTCCTTCTCACGGCGCCGTACGTGCCGCTTCTCTTCATGGGCGAGGAGTACGGGGAGGATAACCCCTTCCTCTATTTCGTGGACCACCTGGACCCTGAGCTGGCCCGCGCCGTGAGGGAAGGGCGGAGGAAGGAATTCAAGGCGTTCGGTTGGGTTGGGGACGTGCCCGACCCCGGTGCCGCGGATACGTTCACGGCGTCGAAGATCGAATGGGAAAAGCGCTTTCGGGGCACGGGAAAGATACTGTGCGACTACTACCGGCGCCTGCTGTCCCTGAGGAGGGAGGTCGAATGCCTGGCTTCCGGCAACGGCCGCATGGAGGTCCATGGCTTGGAGGCCGAAAAACTCGTGGTGGCGCGGAGGTGGCAGGGAGACAGCGCGGTCTTCTGGCTGTGCAACCTTGACGGCGCGCCAAAACGCTTTTCTGCGCCCTTGCCCGAAGGCGGATGGATTAAGGTGCTCGACTCGCGGGATAAGATGTGGGGAGGGCCCGGCGGCACGCTCCCCGACCGGCTGGACGGCGCCGCCGGCGCGGACCTGTCCATAGGCGGGTACGGCTTCGCCCTCTTTATCGCGGACACGCAAGGAACAGGCTCATGGCAATAAACGCGGAATACCGGCCCAGGATACCCGTCTCCACCTACAGGCTCCAGCTCAACCACGACTTCACCTTTTCCGACGCCCGCAAGGTCCTCGCCTATCTCGCCGCCCTCGGCATCACCGACCTCTACAGCTCGTCGTATCTCAAATCGCGGCAGGGCAGCCTCCACGGCTACGATATCGTCGATTTCGGCGAGCTGAACGACGAGATAGGCAGCGGCGAGGAGTATGAGGCCTTTGTGGCCGAGCAGAAGAAGCACGGGCTCGGGCAGCTCTTTGACGTGGTACCAAACCATATGTGCATCGGCAGCGCCGAGAACCACTGGTGGATGGACGTGGTGGAGAACGGCCCGAGCTCGACCTGCGCGCGGTTTTTTGACATAAACTGGCATCCCGTCAAGGCCGAACTGAAGAACAAGATACTCGTCCCGGTCCTGGGCGACCAATACGGAAGGGTGCTCGAAAACCAGGAGCTGCGGCTCGGTTTCAAGGACGGGTGTTTTTTTGTCTCTTACTGGGATTACAGGTTCCCCCTCCGGCCCGACACCTACGTGATGATCCTCGCCTACCGCATCAAAGAGCTCGAAGAAGAGCTGACCGCCGGGCACCCGCATTACGTCGAGCTCCTCAGCATCAATACCGCGCTCTCCCACCTGCCCCTTTATACGGACACCGACCCCGACAGCGTGGCCGAGCGGAACCGGGAGAAGGAGATCGCGAAGAGGCGCCTCGCCGGCCTTTATAAGGCGAGCCCGGAGGTGAGCCGCTTCATCGAAGGGAACGTGACGGTCTTCAACGGCGTCAAGGGTGAGCCGCAAAGCTTCGACCTCCTCGACGACCTCCTTCGGAACCAGGCGTTCAGGCTGTCCAACTGGCGGGTTGCAACCGAGGAGATAAACTACAGGAGGTTTTTTGACGTCAACGACCTCGCGGCTATCCGTGTGGAAGACCCCCTCGTCTTTCATGAAGCGCACAAGCTCGTCTTCCGGCTGATCAGGGAAGGGAGGGTGACCGGACTGCGCGTGGACCACCCCGACGGTTTGCGCGACCCGGAAGAGTTTCTACTGCGCCTCAAAGAAATGGCGCCAAATACATGGATTGTTGTGGAAAAAATCCTGGGGCAGGACGAGTCCCTCCCCGCAACCTGGCCGGTCGCAGGCACCACCGGCTATGACTTCCTCAACCGCGTCGGAGACCTGTTCGTCGATCCACAGGGCGAGAAACCGCTCGGCGATGTGTACCGCATGGTCAGCGGGTCCGACCCGGACTATCCGGAGGTGGCGCGCGACAAAAAGCGTCTCGTCTCACGGTCTCTGCTGGCCGCCGAGGTGGAGCGCCTGACAGGCCTGTTGCTTCGCATCGCCGCGGCAGGCTGGCTCTATTGTGATTTCACTCACGGGGAAATGGCCTGCGCCCTGATAGAATTCACCGCCTATTTCCCTGTTTATAGAAGTTATGTGCGGCCAGGCCATGGAGCTGTCACGGCAACGGACGCCCGTTATATCCGTATAGCCGCGCAGGAAGCGCGGCGCAACCAACCGGATCTGCCGCCGGACCTCTTCGAGTTTCTCACGAATCTGCTGCTCCTCAAGCAGCCGGGCAGCCTGGAAGACGAATTCGTCGGGCGGTTCCAACAGTTTAGCGCCGCAGTCATGGCCAAGGGCCTGGAAGACACCGCCTTTTATTGTTTCAACCGGTTCGTGGCGCTTAATGAAGTGGGGGGCAACCCCGGCCGCTTTGGCATTGGCATTGACGAATTTCATCAATCCTGCCGCGCCCGGCAATCCCATTGGCCGGCCAGCATGTTGTCCACCTCCACCCACGACACCAAGCGCAGTGAGGACGTGCGCGCCAGGCTCTGCCTTCTTTCCGAAATGCCCCGGGAGTGGCGCGGGGCCGTGGACCGTTGGTCCGCCATGAACCGGCGTCACCGCCGCAATGGCTGGCCCGACCGCAACGCCGAGTATCTGTATTACCAAACACTCGTCGGGGCCTGGCCATTGCCGACGGAGCGAGCCGTGGCTTACATGGAGAAGGCGGCCCATGAGGCCAAGGAACACACGCGCGCAGCCTTGGGCGACCCGGAATATGACCAGGCGTTGCGCGAGTTTGTCACCGCCACACTTGCCGACCTTGATTTTGTGGCTGATCTGGCGGGTTTTGCCGCCCCGCTGGTCAAACCAGGCTGCATCAATTCACTCACGCAGACTCTTTTCAAGCTGACCGCGCCGGGAGTTCCGGACTTTTATCAAGGCGCCGAACTGTGGGACCTCAGTCTGGTGGATCCCGACAACCGGCGGCAGGTGGACTTTGCAGTTCGGAAGGAACTGCTGGCCGAAGCTGCCACGCTGTCGGCGCAAGAGGCATGGCAGGAGTGGGAGTCTGGATTGCCCAAGCTGTGGCTCATTCGAAGGGTTTTAAATTTTAGGCCGCAACGGCCCGATTTGTTCGCGATTTCCGCCCAATACGAGCCGATGGCGGCGCGCGGCAGGGCGGCTGCGCACGCCATTGCCTTCAAACGCGGGGAGAATTTGATCGCACTCGCGCCGCGCCTGGTAATCGCTCTCCACGATGACTGGGGCGATACCCTGCTCGAAATGCCGCCCGGCGCCTGGCGAAACCAACTCACGGACGAAACGGCGCCGCAGGGAGCCGCGCCGCTGTCCGCTCTGCTGGGCAAATTTCCCGTGGCGCTGCTCGCAAGGGAGGAAATCCCCTGATGCATACCTTTTGCGTTTGGGCGCCGTTGCCGAAAAAAGTGGAGGTCCGGGTCGGCGCGGAAAATTTTTCCATGACCGTCAACCAGGCCGGCTGGTGGACGGCGGCCGTCCCCGCCGCCACTCCAGGCAGCGACTATGGTTTTATTCTGGACGGAGAAGGCCCGTTTCCGGATCCACGCTCACCCTGGCAGCCGCAGGGAATTGACAGCCCTTCCCGGCTTCTGTGCCACGCGGATTTTAAATGGACGGATGCAAACTGGCAGCCTCCACCGCTTTCCTCAGCGGTGATCTATGAGTGCCATGTCGGCGCCTTTACCCCGCAAGGCACTTTCGAGGCGGTCATCGAAAAGCTGGATTATCTCGCCGGGCTCGGCGTCACACATTTGGAGTTGATGCCGGTGAACGAATTCTCCGGATCCCGCGGCTGGGGTTACGACGGGGTGGACCTGTTCGCGCCGCATCACGCCTACGGCGGCCCGGGAGGATTGAAGCGGTTGGTGAACGCCTGCCACGCGCGGGGGCTGGCCGTTCTTCTTGACGTGGTCTATAACCATCTCGGTCCAGCCGGCAATTATCTGGGCAAATTCGCGCCTTATTTCACCCGGCGCTACGCCTCGCCGTGGGGGGAAGCGATCAACTTCGACGGCGCGGAAAGCGGGGAAGTGCGGCGTTTCTTTTGCGACAACGCCCTGATGTGGCTGCGCG
>PLSJ01000023.1 GCA_003165115.1 Syntrophaceae bacterium
AAATGAGCGCACCGGGAATCGCTGTGGTACGGTACGATTTCTTGACATGGTGTTAGACACTGTTTTAATATGCAGAAAATATGATAAGATCAAACCACCCGCGAGGGTGGCACGGAAGGCCGACGGGTCTCTGATTTGCCCCTTTGATCTCCTCCCGCAGACAGCCGAGCCGACGGAAAGGAAGAGTTTCTGTTTCAGAGCACGAAGGGACCACACAAGAACGCATTGCGAGGAGGGGTAAGACGAAGAAAGTTCTGGTTTTGCTTGCTGTGGCCGTGGCGGTGGGCTCGGTGTTTGCCATGGAAGCCTCGGCGGGGACGTTCAGCGACAGTCTCACGAGCGGCGTCAACTCGACGTACTGGACTGCGTACGGCGCAAACGCGAACCTCTATTCGACCACCCAGACGAGCAGCGGCATCACGTATGCGTGGACGGGCAGTTCAAACCCAAGCTACAATTCGAACATCGGGCTGAGCCTCAACCTCGCGGCTTTGACGGGGGGGGGAGCTCCGCCGTGAGCGGTGACTTCTCGACGCAGGTCAGCGTAAGCGGTCTGACGTTGCCGGGCGGCGGTCAGGACCAGTTGGAGCTTCATACGGCTTGCAGCGATGGCCTCTCCTTCTTTAATGTTCTCGAAAGATCGAACGTCCATGTATGGACAGGGGCCTATTACAACGGTTTTGACACGACGACTACTTCCGGGACCCTCATGATTAGCCGCGTCTCCGGTGCCATCTCGGCCTATCTGGACAATAACCTGGTCTGGTCCACCTCGGACTCGTCCGATCTCACATCCGTTGTCTTCATCCTTCAAAACGGCAACTACTCCACCGATGCCAACAGCGTGACGTTCCACGACTTCAGCCTTACTTCCGCGCAGGTGGTCCCTATCCCCGGCGCGCTTCTTCTCTTCGCCCCCGGCCTCGCCGGCCTCGCAGCAATCAGGAGAAGATTCAAGAAGTAGACGGCGCATTCACCAAACATCGTGGGCAGGGTCAGCAATGGCCCTGCCCTTTTTCTTACGTTTGCTTTCACGATTACCCTTCAAGTCTTGCATAAATCGACGAGGCATGGCCGCCAGCCCGGTGAAAACCGGGGTCAGGGAACTTGCAACATTCTGAAAAAACCGGATGTCCCGCCTACGGCGGGATTAAGGCCCGCTGGCGCTTTACCGCGTGCAGGCTTCCAGTCTTTCGTTGAATTCGTCCGGGTCGAAGCGGTATTCCTGCGTGCCGTAGCATTCGACGGCGAAGGAGGCGCAGACGCTGCCCATACGCGCGCAGCGTTCGAGGTCCAGCCCCTGGATAAGACCGGTGATCAGCCCGCCGCGATACGAGTCTCCCGCCCCGGTGGGGTCGAGCACCTGTCTTGCCTTCACGAGGGGGATAGGCGTCTCGCCTTGTGTCGTCGTGATCTTTGAGCCGAGGTCCCCGAGGGTGGTGACAACGGTGCCGGTGCGTTCGAGCAGGGCTTCTTTCGCCAGGCCGGTTTTCTTTATGATGAGGTCGAGCTCGTAGTCGTTGGAGATCATGATCCGGCACCCCGAGATGGCCTCGGTCAGGTCCTTCCCGTCCAGCATCGGCAGGGATTGTCCCGGATCGAAGATATATTCGATGCCTCTTTCCTTGCACATGCGCGGATAGCTCACCATATCGTCGAGGTTGCCCGGAGAGACGATGCATAAGGTCTCATCCGGCTTCAGCTTGTCGAAGTCGAGTCCGGACGTATGTTTCATTGCCCCAGGGTGAAACCCGGTGATCTGGTTGTCGGACAGGTCGGTCGTGATGTAGGCGCTTGCGGTAAATTCGTCCTCGACGATCCTGATCTGCTCCGTGGAGATGCCGTTTTTCTCGAGCCAGAGAAAATAGCGGTGGTAATCATGACCGCCCGCGGATGCGGAAATAAGGGGGCTCTCGCCCATGAGCCCGAGGGAGTAGGCGATGTTGCCGGCCGTCCCTCCAAATTTCTCCCGCACCCCGTTTACCTGAAAACAGACGTTCAGGACGTGTATCTTCTCGGGCAGGATATGTTGGGAAAAGTATCCGGGGAAATCCATGATCCTGTCATAGGCCAACGAGCCGGAAACGATAATAGTCTTTTTCATAAACCTCAAATTACCTCGAAATCCTCTATAGTCATGCAGTGCAGCCAGCCGCGCGCATCGGGCTCCCCTTTCGGGAACGGGCACATCTCCGCATCGTGAAAGACCTCGTCCTGTCTCACCATACAGACGGGCCAGCCGGGTATGCCCGGCGAGACGCACGCGTTATCGTTGATCCGGTAGACAAGGAACTCCGTGTCGCTGCAAAATATCCGGTACCCCGCGCCCCGGTACCTGATCTTGAGTTTCCGGTTCAGCCATCCCCTGTTCCTGAAGAGGGCGACAAATTGGCGCAGGACTTCCTGCTGTTCCGCGCCCGCGGCACCGGACGTCCGCGCTTTCCCTCCCGTCATGTCGCCTCCCCCGTCATTGCCGGCTGTGGTTCCGACAGAAAGAAAAATAAAGGCAATACCGTCAAATGTCAAGGATAATTATGCGCGGAAGGGGTACGGTCCCCTCCTGAAAAGAGGAGCGGTGAGGCGGCAGGGCAAACGCATTTGGACTATACCCCGTCACTGGACGGAACCTTCAAGTATCTTGCCGAGATAGTCCATATCCCACCCGGCCCTGAGACGTTTGGTCTTGATGCTCCTTCTTTTTGAGTTCTCTTGTCTCAAGAG
>PLSJ01000276.1 GCA_003165115.1 Syntrophaceae bacterium
GGGTCCGGAAACCGTGTATCCCGGAAGACTGCACGGACTTCCAGACGAAGCAGTGCACCTTCGGGGGGTCCATACAGTGCATGATCCCGGGCCTCAAAGGCATGGGCGTCTGGATTATCCCCACGACGTCATGGTACAGCATAAAGGCGGTGAAGAACACGCTCAATCTGGTGTGGAAGGCGACGGGCGGAAGGATCGCGCACCTTCTCTACGAAGGGGAAACGATTTTCGTCCTTCGCAAGGTTCGGGGCAAGGTGTCGGCCATCGACAAGGAGGGAAACGCCTCGCTGAAAGAGCAGTATCTCATCAGTCTCGACGTCACCGTCGATCCCCTCGAGCTCGTGAAGGAATTTTCTCCTCCGAGAATCATGGGGAGAGGGGCATCGGCCCTCGCGGCGATCACGGATGCGGCCTCGCGAGAAACGACAGAAGCTCCCGCGCCGGCGCTCACCGTGGTCGAATCCGGTAAAAAGGAAGAGACCGGGGCGGACACAAAAGAAACGCCCAAGGCAACGGGACGACAAGCTCCCAGCACTTCTCCGACGGGCGGCAATGACACCCTCACGACGCAGCGGGAGGCAATCAGGAAACAGGCACGACGGCTCGCCTGCATCCCCGAGGATCGCATCGACACAAGGATCTTGGAGATCGGATCCTCCCGGGAGGCGGAGACGATTATCCGTCAGCTCAACAGGGGCAACTATGCCGCCTTCGTCACGCTTGCCGAGGCGATGTTCGATCTGAAAAGAGCGGTGAGCGCCTATGGACTGGCCGCTACCCAGACAGAGCCGGTGATCTCGGGCGTGGAGACGACGGAGGAGGCCTGCGAGCTTCTCATGAGGCTCAACAGAGGAGACTTCTCGCCGTTTCTGTCGCCCGATAGCGGAGGCGATGACCGGTATTAGCACCAGCTTTGAGGGGGGAGCCTGTCTCCCCCTTTTTTTCATTCGCGTGCCTGTACTCGGAGGAAGGGGATTATTTTCGCCGAGGTCGCTTTGTATCCATTGTCGGGAGACGTATTATTTTCAGAGGGCACAATATCCCAAAGGCGTTCGTCTCCCGCAACCCCATGGAATGAGGCCGCCGGTGGCTTTCGGGCAGATTTTGAAATAGCAATTGAACCGCTTCTGGGCGTATAGTAAAAGAAGTAAATAAGCTATGCCGCGCCCGGTGAAGCACATAAAGGAGGTCGTGAATGCCTAAGCCGTCGAAGAAGAAAGGAACACTCATCAACGCCGGTCAGATGGAGGATCTGCTGCGCGCGCCCGGAGCGCTCCTCGATCACCTCAGCTCCTGCGCCCGGGACGGCTTGTGGCTCACGGACGGGGAAGGGCGTTTCATGTTCGCCGATCAAACACTCTGCAACAGGCTGGGCCGCACAAAGGAGTGGTTCGCCAGAAGGAGCTGCCTCGAAATGGTCCACGCCGGCGAGGAGAATCTCGTCCGGGAGAAGCTCGCGGCTGCCGTCCGGGGCGAACCTGTCCCCGCCCTCGGGTTCGCCCACCAAACCCCGCAGGGCATGTGGATCTGGATTGAGGTGGATGTGTCACGTCTCAGGGATGGAGAACGCCTCATCGGGCTTCTCGGGGTCTGTCGCGACGTCACCGAGAAGAAGGAGACCGAGTTGCGCCTGCGCCGGGAAACCGAGGAACGCGTGAAGACGGAAGAAGCCCTTCGCAGCTCCGAGGAGTACTACCGGGCCATTTTCCAGAACACGGGCACGGCCATGGTCGTCATGGAAGAAGATACGACCATTACGCAGGTCAATAAGGAGAGCGTCAGGTTCGTGGGGTATACGCCGGAGGAACTTGAAGGCAAAAGGAAGGCTATCGACTTCGCGGCCCCTCGCGACGTCCAGATGGTGTACGACTACAGTCGAATGCGGCTGGCCGGCGCCACCAAGCCCCCGAGGGGCTACGAGTTCACCATCGTCGACCGGGAAGGCGTCCCGAAAGATATTTACATGACTGTCGAGCTTATGCCGGAGCAGAGAAAGATCATCGCCTCCTTCCTCGACATCAGCGAGCGCAAGAAGACCGAATCGGCGCTCAAGGAATCGGAGGAGAAATATCGGAACATTTTTGAGAATGCGATCGAGGGTATCTTCCAGATGAGCGTTGACGGCAAGGTGCTCAACGCCAACCCGGCCTTCGCCCGCATCCTCGGGTACCCTTCGCCCGAATCGATGAGCTCAATCAAAAATATCTATCGCGAGCTCCACATCGACAAACAGCGCAAGGCCGAGCTCGATGAGCTCCTGCGCGACCACGGCCAGGTGCAAGACTTTGAGATTCAATGTTGGCGGCCGGACGGCGCAGAAATCCGGATCAGCGTGAATGCGAAAGCGGTGAGAAACAACGCAGGCCGCGAACTGTTCCGCGAAGGGATTATCGCCGATGTCACCGAACGGAAGAAGATGCAGGAGGACCTGGAGTACAAGTCAAGGAAACTCGAGGAGACGAATGGAGCGCTGACAGCGCTCCTCAAGAACCGGGAGCAGGATAATACCGAGTTTCAGGAAAAGGCTTTTCGCAATATCGAGGATCTCGTGCTCCCGTACGTGGAAAAGCTGCGCCCAAAAGACGCGGTGCTCGTCGACATCATAAAATCAAACCTGAACAACATCTTCTCGCCCACACCGCAAAGCACTGCGCCCAACTATGGCAACCTCACGGCCAGGGAGTTGCAGATAGCCGACTTTATCAGAAAAGGGAAGACCACTATGGACATCTGCCGGATACTGGGCCTTACCAAATCCACCGTCAACGCACACCGCAACAGTATAAGGCGGAAGCTCGACATTGTTAAAATAAAGATGAGCCTCCGTTCGTACCTCGTGTCTCAGACATAGCACCTGTTGCAAAACAGATGTTATGCCAGATAGAAAGTAAATATCTAGTCATATCGATATTAATTTTTGTTTACTTTAGCCTTTGTATGTTATACACTCATTAACACAACATCCTCAACGCATACAGGAAGGCGAACGGGCCTCAGAGAGTCTGCATCTTCGATCTACCCCACCCGGACCGTAAAATAAGCCACTCCAGAAGGAAGGTTGCCATGTCACGCCGGATCACGACCGCGACGCTTCTCGCCCTTGCGACGTTACCGGACACCTGCCCCGGGGCAGGTGTCCCCTTGCGCCCCGTGCGGCATTCCCCGGATCTGAGGTCCAATGATCTGAAAAACACCACTATCGGCACCAGGCAATCCCCTTCCCGAGTCCCAGAAAGTAATATACGAGAAAGCAATTCCATTCACCGGATAATTGGCGCCCTCGCCACAGCGGCATATGTCATATGGTTTGCCTCCGAACTCGGGGCAAAAAGGGGGAATCGTGAAAGAACCAAAGGGGAATCCGCTTGAATACCTTTACTCCCGTTACTCGAATATGCGGAAGAAAGGGCTCTTCCGCTATGGGAAATCGCGGGAAGTGGTCCGGGCCATCAGGGAGGAAATCGGCATGAGCCGGCCCATGCTTGCGAAGCTCACGGAGGTGAGCGATCAATGGCTGCGCGTCCTGGAAACAACCGACACGCCGTTGTCCAATAAGACCATCAAGGCCATTCTCTCGGTATACCTGCGCCACGCGCCGGGGAACGAGGCGGAACGGATCGACAAGACGAACGAGTATCTCGGGGCTCTCTGGACGATTGCCGTGCTTGCGGACGCGCGGAGGACCCGCGACAAGGTCGGGACGAATTTCGAGGGTCTCTGTTTT
>PLSJ01000174.1 GCA_003165115.1 Syntrophaceae bacterium
GACGGCAGGCGCGGGCGCGAGTAACCGGTCAAGCCAGGGTAAGCGGCACAATGGGCGACGAGAAATGAGCGCACCGGGAATCGCTGCTCGTTTTCGCTCGTTCTTGACATGATTCGGCCATTCATGATTAAATTATACTTGTACACCTGCCTGTACGGAAAGGGGGGCGACGGGCGGAACGTGCGCGTGTCCCGACCGCCCCACTAATTGTGTAAAAGGTGACCGATGAAGAGAACATTCCAGCCGCACAACAAGAGCAGAAAGAGAACCCACGGTTTTCTGGTCAGAATGAGGACCGAGAACGGAAGGGACGTGATAAGAAGAAGGCGCGCGAAGGGGAGAAAACGGCTCACCGTTTAGGTGAAACCACGTAGATGGAACACACGTTGGGGAAAACCGAAAGGCTGCACAAAAAGGATTTCCACGGCGTAAAATGGGTAAGGACCGGCAAATCGCCGCATTTCCTTTTATTCAAGAGCGCGAAGAACGGCGCGGATGACCTTTCCGTCAGACGCTTCGGCGTCGTGGTGAGCCGGAAAATAAAAGGATCGGTGAAGAGGAACAGGATCAAGAGATTGGCGAGGGAGTTCTTCAGGCTGAACAAAGAACTGTTCCCGGGGTCGGCCAATTATTCCGTGAGAGTGATGAGAATGCCTTTCGGCCTCTTTTTCGAGGCAGTCAGCCTGGAGCTCGGGGCACTGGCGACAAGGGCCTTCGGCGGATGACGGCTATTGCCGTTTTCGTGGTGAGGCTTTACCGGCTGTGCCTCTCTCCCTATATCCCCACGGCATGCAGGTTCCACCCTACCTGTTCCACCTACATGATGGAGGCGCTCAGGAAGAAGGGGTTCTGGAGAGGTCTCTCTCTGGGCCTCGTCCGGATCCTCAAGTGCCACCCGTTTCATCCGGGAGGCTACGATCCGGTAAAGTAAATCCCCTTAAATGAGGGGAAAGAGTCGATCCGGTAAAGTACATCGAAAGGGATAGTGCGGGCGTTTACCCCGCTGAAATGGGGCATCACAGCCTCGGCAACGCGGGCGAGACCCGCCGCAACGGGGCCTGAATACCCCAAATAACTCGGAGGCATAATGGAAAAACGAGCGCTTATCGCCATCGTCGTATCGATGGTTATCCTGTTCGTCTGGCAGTTTTACTTCACGCCGAAGGCGCCGCAGCAGGAGCAGACCCCGCAGACGCAGGGCCAGCAGGCGGCGCAGACGGCGACGCAGAAGGGTCAAACCCCGGTGGCGCCAAAGGGGCCGGCCGCGGCCGGGCTGCCCGCGCCTCTCGCAGCGCCGCAGGCCTCCGTAGTCCTGAAAACACCTACAAAGCTGATCACGGTCGATACGCCGAAGATGACGGTCATCCTCGGGGACCTGGGGGGAGGCGTCATGAGCGTCCGACTCAAGGAATACAAGGAGACCGTGGGGGGGAGCGAGGGCAAGGAGCTTGTGCAGGATATCGCGCCCTATCAGTATTTCCCGGTGGTCTCGAAGATAGCCGCGGGGCAGACGCTCGACGACTCCGTGCCGTTCAGGGCGGACAAGAGGGGCGACATCACGGTAAGCGGATCGCCTGAGACGGTCGTGCTGACCGGACGGCTCACCGACGGGACGCAGGTAAAGAAGACCTACAGCTTTTCCCCGGACACATACTCGTTCGGTCTCAAGGTGGAGACGCAAGGGACGGACCAAAGCGCCGGGATGTTCGCGGACTTCGCACTCATGTCCATGAAGGAGAAGTCGAGTTACACCTTCAGGGGCCCCTTCGTCTATGCCAACAAGAAGTTCGAGCAGATCGACAAGCTGGACAAGTCCGTCAACGCCGGCACCACGTACCAGTACGCAGGCTTCGACGAGGGCTATTTTTCGTTCATCATGCAGCCTCGGGGGACGGCGCCAGGCCTTCTCGTCACCAAGGTGGGGGTTACGCCCGTCGACCGCCTCCTCTTCACGAACAACAGCATCGACACGACGCTCTATTTTGTGCCGAACAAGATCTCCCTCCTCAAGCAGCTCAATATCGACGCCGACAAGATCGTCAATTTCGGCTGGTTCGACATCGTCGCGAGACCGATGTTGTGGGGGATGAACTTCTCCAACAGGTTCACCCACAACTACGGCATCGACATCATACTCCTGACCGTCCTGATCAAGATCATCTTCTACCCCTTGAGCGTCAAGAGCTACAAGTCCATGAAGAACATGCAGAAGCTCCAGCCGAAGCTCACGCAGCTCAGGGAGAAGTACAAGAACGACAAGGAAAAGCTGAACCAGGAAATGATGGGCATTTATAAACGGGAAGGCGTCAACCCGCTGGGCGGCTGCCTCCCCATGGTAATACAGATACCGGTCTTCTTTGCCCTGTACAGGGTCCTCATGTCGGCCATCGAATTCCGCCACGCGCCCTTCATGCTCTGGGTCAACGACCTGGCGGCGCCCGAAAACATCTTCACCCTTCACGTGGCCGGCTATGACCTCCCTTTCAGGGTATTGCCCCTGATCATGGGCGTCACGATGGTGATCCAGCAGAAGATGACCCCCACCGGCGGTGACCCCATGCAGGCGAAGATGATGATGTTTATGCCGATATTCTTCACGTTCCTTTTCTGGGGGTTCCCCGCGGGACTCGTCCTCTACTGGCTCGTGAACAACGTCATCTCCATCGGTCAGCAGTATTACATCAACAAGCAGGTAGCGTGACATTGAGGAGGCTGACGTATGGACTCCATTGAAGTCGAAGCCAAAACGTATGAGGAAGCCGTCCGGAAGGCCGCCACGGCCCTGGGCGTTGAAGAGAAAGACCTCGACATCGAGGTGACCGAGGTAGACACGAAGGGCATCCTCGGACTGCTGGGGAGCAAGAAGATCAGGGTAGCCGCGAGGATCCGGCCCGCGCAGCCGCCGGAGCCGTTGCTGCCCGTCGATGCGTTGGAGCCCTCGGGAGAGGAGACGCCGGAGGGCTTCGGCAAGAAGTTCCTCACCGACGTGGCGGGGTTCTACGGCATCTCCTTGCGCGTCCAGTCGACAATCGTCGACGAGAGGATCGTCTTCACCATCGAATCGCCGGACGAAGAGGTCTTTACCGGCCACGACGGGGAACCCCTGGAGGCGCTCCAGCACCTCGTGAACCTGGCCATCGCGAAGCGCTTCAGGCAGAACCTGAAGCTGCTCCTCGACGTGAACGGTTTCAGGGACAAGCGAAAGAAGATGATCGTCTCCATGGCGAAAAGGCTCGCCGACAAGGTGGCGCACGAGGGGAGACCCGCCACCACGAAGCCCCTGAACCCGTACGAGCGGCGCATAGTCCACACGCTCTTCAAGAACAACAAGCGCGTGACCACGCACAGCGAGGGGGACGGGCACATGAAGAAAGTGGTTATCACCCCGGCTTCCCCTGCCCCAGCCGGCGGCGCGCACGCCGGCGGAAGGCGGTAAGGCCCGCCTTATTCGCATGGGCGACCCGGCCGATACCATCTGCGCCATATCCTCGGCCGCGGGCGTCGGGGGCATCGGGGTGCTCCGTATGAGCGGGCCCGCCGCCCATACGATCCTCAGGGCCCTCTTCCGGCCCAGGAAGCGAACCAGGCGTTTCGCCTCTCACCGTCTCTACCTCGGCTGGATATGCGACCCGGACTCAAAAACAGACCTCGACGAAGTATTCGCCGTCTTCATGAAGGCGCCGGCCACCTACACCAGGGAGCAGATGGCGGAGGTCTATTCCCACGGGGGTGAGGCCGTCCAGAGGGTGATACTGGCCCTCATGATGGGCCACGGCGCACGGCTCGCGGAGCCCGGTGAATTTACCAGGAGGGCCTTTTTGTCCGGCAGGATCGACCTAGCCCAGGCCGAATCCGTCCTCGACATCATCGAGAGCGAAAGCGAAAGCGAGCTGCAAAGCGCCCTGGCCCACGTTCAGGGCCTCCTCTC
>PLSJ01000128.1 GCA_003165115.1 Syntrophaceae bacterium
CTGGCGCGGTGGCTGAGGGAAGATGTGTAATCGAGCGAAGCGAGTTGAGGGGGGCGGCCGGGCACCGTCAAGCGGTCGGTGCTTGGCCCGTGGAGGGGGCGCCGAGCCCCAACATAGGGCCGACATCATCATCACCTATTTCGCGAAGGAACTGGCGCGGTGGCTGAGGGAAGATGGATAAAGGAACGTTTCCTTTAAGAATGATCGCGTGGGAGCTTACGAGGAACTGTAACCTCAACTGCGTGCATTGCAGGGCAAGGGCGAGCGCCGGGCCTCACGCCGACGAGCTATCCTCCGGTGAGTGCAGGCGCATCATCGACGACATAGCCGCCTTTTCCGCGCCCACCATAATCCTGACCGGCGGCGAGCCCCTGCTCAGAGAGGATATCTACGATATCATCGACTATGCGTCGTCGAAGAAGCTCCGGTGCGTGATCGCCGTGAACGGCACGCTCGTCGACCGCGAGAACGCGCAAAAGCTGAAAAAAGGGGGCATCATGCGGGTAAGCATGAGCCTCGACGGCAAGGACCGGTCCGTCCACGACGCCTTCCGGGGAGTCTCCGGCTCGTATGACGCGGTCATGGGGGCTGCCCGGATATTTCTCGACGCCAGCCTCCCCTTTCAGATCAATACGACGGTGACGCGGCTGAACGTGGCCGAGCTGGGAGCGATATATGATCTGGTCAGGGAGATCGGGGCGGTGGCCTGGCACATCTTCCTGCTCGTGCCCGTGGGAAGGGGGGTGGGGCTCAAAGGCGAGGAATTGTCCGCGGCCATGTATGAAGACGTGCTCCGCTGGCTTTACGACCGGGAAGAGGAGAACAAAATCGAGATGAAGGTGACCTGCGCCCCCCACTATTACCGGGTAGTGAAAGAAAAAGGGGGAGAGCCGAAAAGCGCCGGGTGCCTGGCGGGAAAGAGCTTCCTCTTCATCTCTCACACGGGCATCGCCCAGCCGTGCGGCTACCTGGATCTGGCGTGCGGCGACGTGCGGAAAGAGGGCGTGCGGAAGGTCTGGGAAGGGTCTCACCAGTTCGCCCGTTTGCGGGATTTCAGGAACTACAAGGGCAAGTGCGGGGAGTGCCGCTACCTGCGCATCTGCGGCGGGTGCAGGGCCAGGGCGAACGAGCTGAAAGGCGACCTCTTCGAGGCGGAGCCATACTGTTCCCACGGGGAAAGGGCGATCTGATGCGGATTTTCCTTGTAGACGGCAACTCTTACGTATACCGCGCCTTTTTCGCGACGCCCTACCTTTCCAACTCGAAGGGTATGCCGACGAACGCAATCTATGCCTTCGTCAACATGCTCAGAAAGCTGATCAACGAGAATCAGCCGGATGGGCTCGTGGTGGTATGGGACTCGAAGGCGCCTTCTTTTCGCGCGGAGATATCTGCCGAATACAAGGCGACGAGACCGCCCATGCCCGGAAACCTGAGCCTCCAGTTCCCTTACATAAAGCACATCGTGGAGAAGTCGGGCATACCCATGTTGGAGGTGGAAGGGTTTGAGGCGGACGACATCATCGCGACCCTCGTGAGGAGGCTGAAAGACGGGGATGCGGAGGTTTTTGTCGTGACCAGCGATAAGGACCTGATGCAGCTCGTGGGGGAGTCGGTCACCATAGTCGATACCATGAAAAACCTGGTGATGAAAAGGGAGGAAGTGACGGCCAAATTCGGCATAGATCCCGCCCTTATCTCCGATTTCCTCGCCCTTTCGGGCGATTCCTCCGACAACATACCGGGCGTGCACGGCATAGGAGAGAAGACGGCCAGGGACCTGGTCGCGACCTTTGGCGGCATCGATGAGATCTACGCCAATATCGACCAGATAAAGAAGCCCGCATTACGGCAAAAGCTCACCGAGCACCGGGACCTGGCGTTCATGAGCAAGGAGCTGGCGACCCTGCGCTTCGACGTCCCCCTCGACATACCCCCGGAAGACATGAAGATACAGCCGCCCGACCTGAACGAGCTGCGAAGGATATTCAGGGAGCTTGAGCTTGTCTCCCTCTACAAAGAAGTCAGGACTGAGGCCAAAGACGTCCCGCACCCGGTGGCGTCCGAATTGCGCGAGGTCCTCGGTGAGACCATCTCGATGGTCACCCGCATTCACGGTCGCTGCCCCTTCGACGTGACCCTCGACAGGTTCGCCGCGTCCAACGGGACGGAGGTATTCTATTCGGAGGATACCACAGACCTCTTTTCGGCCCTCTCCACGGCCACGGATGCGATCGTCTATGACCTGAAACCCATCTTTCTCGCCGCCACACGGCGCGGGGTCGAGCTTCGGTCCGCCTTCTTCGATGCCATGCTCGCCGTCTACCTCGTCAACCCGGGGAGGAAGGACTACGCCATCGACAGCGTCCTCGGCGAATTTATCGGCATCGATATCGGCGGCGGCGAAGAAAGGCACACGCTCGCGGAGGCCGCGCTCCACCTGGGGGAGCTGAAAGACGTGCTCCTCAGAAGGATCGAAGGGCTTGGGATGCATGACCTGTTTTTCAATATCGAGATGCCCCTCGTCGAGGTCCTCGCCCACATGGAATGCTACGGGGTGAAAGTGAACAGGAGCGCCCTCATGGCGCTTTCGAGGGATTTCGATTCGAGGCTCAACACCATCATAGCGCGAATCTATGAGACGGCCGGGGAGACATTCAACATCAACTCGTCGCAGCAGCTCGCCCGCATCCTTTTTCAGAGGTTCGGCCTGCCGCCCGTGAAGAAGACGAAGACCGCTTTCTCGACGGACAACGAAGTGCTCAATACCCTTGCCGACCTGCACCCCCTGCCGGCCCAGATACTCGAGTACCGGATGCTCGCGAAGCTGAAGAGCACCTACGTCGACAGCCTCCATACGTTGATCCATCAGTCCACCGGCAGGATCCATGCCGCGTTCAACCAGATGGTCGTCGCGACGGGCCGCCTGTCGAGCTCCGATCCCAACCTGCAGAATATCCCCGTGAAAGGGGTGGAAGGCAAGAAGATACGGGAGGCCTTCGTGCCGGAGGAAGGGTTCCTTTATGTATCCTCCGACTATTCCCAGATCGAGCTGCGCGTGCTCGCCCACATATCGGGGGACGAATTGCTTGTCGACGCCTTTCGGAACGACCAGGACATCCACACCAAGGTGGCCCGGGAGGTATTCCGGGTAGACGCGGACCAGGTGACGCCCGACATGCGCAGGACCGCCAAGGTGATAAATTTCGGCATCGTCTACGGCATGAGCGGGTACGGACTGGCCAAAGAGCTGGGCGTCGGCCCGAGGGAAGCGCAGAGCTATATCGACGCCTATTTCGAGCGCCACAAAGGGATCAAGGCATACATCGAGAAGACCCTCGCGGAGGCCCGCGAATTCGGCTTCGTCAAGACCCTCTTCGGCAGGATAAGGTACATACCCGAGCTGGCGAACAGCGATGCGAACGTCAGGCAGTTCGGGGAAAGGACGGCCATGCACGCCCCTGTCCAGGGGACCGCCGCGGATATCATCAAAATGGCCATGGTCAACATCTACCGGCGCATGAAGGAGAGGAAGTCCCGGTCGCGCCTCATC
>PLSJ01000350.1 GCA_003165115.1 Syntrophaceae bacterium
ACCCGCAGGACATCGGGGGCCGCATCGCGTTTCGCGCCATGAGCGGGGACAGGGCCTTCGTGGTCGACGAGGCCGGGGAAAAGGTGGGGGGCGGGTATGACGCGGTTGGCGACCCGCAGGACATCGGGGGCCACATCGCGTTTGCCGCAACGGTAAAGGGCAGGCGCTTCGTGGTCGATTACCGGGGGCAGAGGATAGGCGGGGAATACGACCACGTGAGCACGCCCCGGTCGATAGGCGGGCACCTCGCCTTCTGGGCCCGGCAGGGGACGCGCTATTTCGTCATCGACGAGGCGGGCGAGCAGAAGGGCGAGTACGACGGGGTGGGCGACCCGCAGGACATCGGGGGCCGCATGGCCTTCCGCGCCGAGGACCGGGCGAAATGGTTCGTGGTCGACGAGAAGGGGCAGAGGGTGGGCGGCCTTTACGACTCGGTAAGGGACCCCAGGAGCGTGGACGGCAGGATCGCCTTCTGGGCGATGCTCGCGCACCGGTACTTCATCATCGACGAAGACGGGCAGAGGGTGGGCGGCGAGTACGACATAGTGAGCGGCCCCCGGTACATAGGCCGTCAGATCGTCTTCAAGGCGGTCGACAGGTTCAGGCAGTTCATCGTGAGCGGAAAGGAAGAGCGGATGGGCGGTGATTACACCTATGTGAGCACGCCCCGCGACATCCACCGCAGGGTCTTCTTCTGGGCCAGGAACGCGGGAAATTTCTTCGTCGCGAACGGGGCGGGCAAGAGGACGAGGCGGGAATACGACGCCATGTACTTTTTGAAGGCCCTCGGCGAGAGCCGCGCGTACGTCGTCGCCAGGAAGAACAATTTCTACGTGAAAGAGACCTTCGACATCGACAGGGACATGATGAGTCCCGCCGGGATCGAGTGATGAAGGGGAAAGCGCCGGAGATGGATGCTGGGGCCCTCGGCGAAGGGGAGCGATTTTTCGCGGAGAACAAGCAGGCCATACGCGACTACGCGGAGTCGGCGGGCCTCGTCTTCATGCCCGGCGAGCGCTGGTCGATGGACCTCTCCACGGGACGGGGCACCTACGACCTCGGCTTCTTCACCCGCCACGGATTCACGGTGGCCGAGACCATGTGGGCCACCTGCCACGAGATCGAGCACTTCAGGGACTGGCGCAGGGACCCGGAAGGCTACGCCCTGCTCCACGAAAGGACCGGCAAGGGCAGGCGCCGGCTCGACCTCCTCTACGACCAGATCAACGATATCCTGGTAAACAGGGAAGCGGACAGGAGGTTCCCCGCCCACCGGGAGACGCGCGAATACCTCTACCGCTACAAGATCATGCCCCAATGGGACTACACGAGGAGGCCCCGCCACCTCCAGTTCGCCGACGCTATCCTGCGGGAGAGGATGCTGCCGGACGAGGAGGTGGAGGTCATCCCCGAGGTGCGGGAGGAGGTGGACAGGCTGAAGGACATGGACGGCGAGGGGACCGACCTGATCGACCTCGTATCGGGACCTTCCGCGTCCGCCAGGGACCGCTTCGAGCTTGTCCGGGACTACATCGAGCCCGTCTACGAGAGGTTCTTCCACGAGGACGTGGAGGAATGGAAGAGGCAGGAGAAGAAGAAGGGGGACGTCCCCGAGGGAGACGCGGCCGAGTTCAGCGTCGAAGGGGGCAAGAGCGGCGTGGGCAAGGCCGGGATAGAGGATGTCGACCTCCTGGAGGCGGAGGAGCATTTCGCGGAAGAGTACGACGAATCCGAGCGGAGGCTTCCACGGGCCTTCTCCGCGAGCGCGATCAGGGAGGCTATCGCCCGCGAGATAGAGCGGCGCAGGCAGGAAGACAGATCGCCCGACGAGATAGCCAGGCAGCAGTTCAGGGCGCTCCACGGCGTCTCCGTGGAAGAGGTGGAGGACTACGCGGACCAGTACGCGAAGGTGAAAGACCACATCCTGCCGCTGCGCGCGGTCTTCGAGCGTGTGATCGCCACGAGGAAGGAGATACGGCGACGGCTGAAGGAGCGCACCGACCAGGGCGTGATCATCGACCCCTCTCTCATGGCCCAGGCGTACATCGACAGTCTCAGCGGCGTCGTCGATTCACGCACCCAGCTCTGCATCAGGAGGGAGGAGCGGGACGAGTGCCGGCCCCTGGACTTCGAGTTTACCCTGATCTGCGACGTCTCCGGTTCGATGAACGAGAACGCACCCGGCGGCAAGAGCTACGAGCAGCGGCTTTGCGCCATCCTCATCACGGAGGCCCTCGACGAGTTCGAAAAAAAGCTGCGCGCCGAGAGACAGGAATCGCTCGTCGATCTGCGCGTCCTTACCGAGGTGCGCGGCTTCGGCGCCCAGGACGAGGAGCTGAAAGCCATGAGCAACGTCATCGACTACCGGACCCGCGTCGCCCTCGCCCGCCGCCTGGAGGCGTGCACGGGGAGGCGGACGGCGGACTATAAGCCCCTGGCGGGTGTCGCGGCAGGGATGGAAAACGCGGCGGCGAGGACCGAAGGCAGGGACCTGAAAAAGGCGGTCATCCTCATCACGGACGGCGGGAGCGACGACCCGGCCCTGACGAAAGAGGCAAAGGCCAGGCTCGACCTGTCGGGGGTCGTCGTCAAGGCCATCCAGGTCGGCGAGCCGAGCACCGAGGACGTCGAGAAGTTCAGGTACGTCTGGGGGGACGACGGCCTGCCGTGCAAAAACGTGTCGCGGCTGGCGCCCACCATGGAAAAACTCCTGGAGGGTCTCCTGGAAGACCTGGGGGCCCCGTCTATGTGAAGCGGCACGGTTGATCGACCGTCGCCGGCTCTGCAAGCTGGATCGCCAGGGTCCAAGGGGGCCTGAAGCCCCCTTTCCCGTATGCCCTTACAGCCTGAACCCCTTGACGATGTTCTCCAGGGTAACGGACAGGCTGGCCAGGTCGTCCGATGCCGCCGCCGTTTGTCCGGAACTCGTGGACGTCTCCCGGGAAATGACTGCTATCTGTTCGACGTCTTTGCTGATCTGGTCGGACGTGGCGCTCATCTCTTCGGTCGCGGACGCGATTTGTTGGACCATGAGCTGGAGGTCATCGACGCTC
>PLSJ01000240.1 GCA_003165115.1 Syntrophaceae bacterium
TCCGGGACGGGTACCGGGACAAGGCGTTCGTCATGACGAAAATCGACGGCCGTTCGAAGGAGGAGGCGGCAAGACAACTGGAGGAGTCGCTTCGCCGACTGCACGTCGACTGCATCGACCTCGTCCAGCACCATGAGATACTCCGCTTCGAGGACCCTCACCGCATCTTTGCGGAAAAGCAGGGGGCACACGCCGCCCTCGTCGAGGCGCGCGATGCCGGCAAGATCCGGTACATAGGGTTCACGGGCCATAAAGACCCCCGTGTGCACCTGTACATGCTGGAGGTCGCCGATGCATATGGGTTCACCTTCGATACGGTCCAGATGCCGCTCAACCTCATGGACGCCCATTACCGCAGCTTCGCGAAAGAAGTCGTGCCGGCACTGGTCCGCCGCAACATAGGGGTCCTCGGAATGAAGAGCATGGCCAACGGCATCCTGCTGAAATCGAACACCGTTAGCCCCATCGAATGCCTGCACTATGCCTTGAGCCTGCCCACGTCCGTCGTGATCGCGGGCATCGACAGCATGGAAATCCTCGATCAGGCGCTCACCGCCGCGGCCACGTTCCGCCCTTTCAGCGAGCAGGAATTGAGCGCGCTGCTGGCGAAGACGGCGTCGGCCGCAGCCACGGGCCGTTTCGAGCCGTTCAAGACGACGTCCATCTTCGACTCCACCGCGAAAAACCCGGAGTGGCTGGGCGAGGAGCCGGCGGAGGTCCGACAGCTTATGCCGGACTAGCCCAGACCATCATCTCCACGCATCCACCGAGGCTGTCGTCGGCTGCGAGAACTTCCACGCCTGCATCATGGGATTGGCGTCTCCGCCCACCACGATGACCGTGACGTACTTGCGGGGAAAAATCGGTACGACGGCATCATCGGGAAGACCGAGGTACTCCTTCGGCCAGACGTATTTCTCGCCGTAGATCTCCTTGCCCCTCAGGTTCGGTTCGATAAACCATGAATAGTGGTAATCGGACTTGAGCTCCTTCATCGTCACCGCGGCGTTCTTCCAGATATAGTCTTTGAAAGCCTCTTTGCTCACCCCCTTCGCCACCTGTAGCCTGGCTGCCTGGGGGGGCCATGAGGATCACCACGCCTTGGGGCCACTCGAAATACCTGACCGCCTTCAGCATCCTGTCGACATTGCCATCGAGGTAATTGCCCACGTGGGACCAGCCGCCCGAGAAGATGGTGACCGTGCTCTCCCCTTTCTTGCGGCCCAGGTCGACGGACAGGGGGGTCCATGGGCTCGCCTCTTCGTTCTCGGCGAAAGCAAAGCTGTAGCCACTGACATTGCCGTGGGTGCCCATCATGTTGAAACCCGGTTGGCCTCCGCCGAGGTTTACGATAAATAACCTGAACGCCCGCCCGATGGTGGCGTTAGCCCGGTTGCCGGGGCCGAGGGCATAGGTCCCCGCGTTCATCTCTATCTCTTTACGGATCGGACCGTTGACCACCTGCATCCAGGAAAAGGAGTTCGTCGAGCGGCTGTTCGTATGGTGCCCCTTCCCCCAGGCTTCGACGGCGGCGAGCAGCACGGGCATATATTCGGGCCTGCATCCCGCCATGACGCCGTTAATAGCGACCTTCTCCACCGTCGCTGTCCATAGCTCGGGGTAGACGTGGGTCGACACGATCTCGTCGGCTGCATGCGTGGTGCCCTTCAGCATCGCGTTAACCTTTTCCTCGGTGGGAGGGACTATGGGAAGCCCGTCCGTCCATCCCTGCTCGTAGAAGTAATCCTGCACCTGGGCCAGCGACCCCTCGGCCGCATATCTGGGCGGCCTCGTCGGCCGGTACACCCCGGTCTTTTTCTCGTCATCGGTTATCGGATCGGTCAACGCCTTGATGGTCTTCTCCGTGGCCTCCGCCATCTGCGCTTCCGTCATACGCTGGGGAGGATAGCTGACGGTTGCCCTCCGGACCGGGACCCCCTTCATCTCGCAGGTCTTTCGCGCCGTCTCCGACAGGGCCTCGTACATGATCACCGCGCCGGGCAAACCCCGTTTTTCGAGCCCTGACGCCCAGGTGAAGGCCCAGAAGGTCGAGGTCGCCGAAGGTGCGGCGCCATAGACGAAGGCGTTTGCGTTCTTCGCCATCTCGTTCCACAGGTCCGGATCGTCTTCGGGGTAAGACGAGGGCTTGAACTTAAAGACCACCTTCACGGTGGGGAAACGCTTTTTGAGCGCCTCGCCCACCTTTTCGAGGGCTACCTCGATGTGGGAGCCGTCCTGTTTGGGCGTCACGAGATAGACGACCTTATTATTCAAGTCCCTAGACCGCGGGCTCAAGGGGGCCAGCGTCACCTCGCCCATATGGCCCCGCGGGTTCAGGGTCTTGTACACCGGCTCCTGGGCGCACGCACCGGTCGTCATCACGACACCGGCAAAGAGCACCGTGAGGCCGAGCACCACGAACAGACTTACGCGCAACATGCGACACCTCCTGTGGCTTGAGCGGTTCACCGCGTATTTGTCGAAGAGAATGCGTCTTTCCGACGAGGGCCCGTATTGCCGCTATTATAGCAGCTATGAGACGGACTTTTCATGAAAAAACCGCTCAAAGCGCGCGGCCCCATGCTATAATCGGAAAAACTTTACTTCTCGATGGGGGTGCATATGAAAGCCCGCGTGGTCTGCCTGTCGTGCGCATTTTCCTTTATATTCCTCTTCGCCTTGTCCGTCTTTGCCGCGAGTGCGCCGGAGAACAGGGTAAAGCCGGGGGAGTTCGTTGTCGAGCCCCCGACCCTCATGAACCTCGGGTTCGAGTGGTATATAGAAGGCGACGGCAACCGGAACGCCGCCGTCGAGGTGCAGTACCGGAAAAGGGGAGATAAGGCCTGGAAAAAGGGACTCCCCCTTCTCCGGATACAGAACGAGGTGTCGAGGGTCAGGCACGGGCGGGTGAACACGACGGTCGGGGAGTGGCGCTACGTGGCCCCCAACATGTTCGCGGGCAGCATATTCGACCTCGCGCCGGACACGGAGTACGAGTGCCTCTTTACCATATCCGACCCTGACGGCGTCGCCGGGGCCGCCTCCAAAACGGTGACGGTCCGCACACGGCCCGAGCCGAAGCCCTATTCCGGCGGACACGTGTACCACGTCTATCCCTTCGGCCACACGGGCGCCAAAATGTCGCCGGCCTTTACGGGGATCCTCGACGCCTACTACACGGGCTATTCCCACTATGATTGGAACAAGGCGTCCGCCCCCCGCGTCGTGCCGGGCGACACGATACTCGTCCACGCGGGCGTCTACAAAGACGACCGGTTCCGCTACCTGTCGCCCGACGGCTACGGCACGCCCTTCGACGGGACCTATTACCTGACCGTCAGCGGCACCCCGGACAAGCCCATCACGATAAAGGCCGCGGGCGACGGGGAGGTGGTCTTCGACGGCGGGGGCTGCCACAACCTCTTCAACCTGATGGCCGGGAATTACAACTATTTCGAGGGTCTCACCATCCGCCACACCGATGTCGCGTTCTGGGCGGGCATCAAGAACGTGGCCGGCGCCAGCGGGCTCACGGTCAGGAAGTGCCGCTTCGAGGACGTGGGCGCAGGCGTCTGGACGGAGTATTCGGGGTCGAAGGACTTCTATATCGCCGACAACGTGATGATCGGCAGGGAGGACCCTGACCGCCTCATGGGATGGACCCGCTCGCCCTGGGATAAGCTCCCCGGCTTTCCCGCCCCCATCACCTCCTACTTCGGCGTGAAAGTCTACGGCTCGGGCCACGTGGTCTGTCACAACTACGTGACCCGGTTCCACGACGGCATAGACTTCGACACCTACGGCCTGCCGGACGGCTATCCGAATACGCCCCGCGACAGGATGCCCGTCTCGAACGACTTCTACAACAACGACGTGACCCACGTGGCCGACAACTGCTTCGAGGCGGACGGCTCCCTGCACAACATGCGCGTCTTTCGCAACCGCTGCATGAACAGCACCCAGCAGGCAACGAGCAACCAGCCCACCTTCGCAGGGCCGACGTACCACATAAGGAACATCGCCTACAACAACTGGACCGGCTCGGTGAAATGGAATTTTTCGCAGGGCGCGATCTATTACCACAACACCTTCTGTTCAGAGGTCAAGGCGCTCAGCTCCGGGGGCAGCAACGAGGGGTCGAACTTCCATTTCAGGAACAACCTCATCCTCGGGCAGGCACCCTCCCAGATGCTCTTTGACGTGGGGACCTTCACCAACTACTCGACGTCGGACTACAACGGCTTCCGTCCCAACGACCGGGCGGAATACGCGTTCCAGTGGAACTCTCCCCCCTTCGACGTCCGGGCGGAATACGTCAAGCCTACCGTCGTGCGCAAGTTCCCGGACCTCGCCGCGTACAGAAAGGCGACGGGTCAGGAGACGCACAGCAGGCTCATCGACTGGGACGTGTTTGTAAAGGCGGCGCCGCCCGNNACGAGGCCCACGGCGATCTACAGGGCGGGGGACTACGATTTTACGCTGAAACCCGCATCCGTCGCGATCGACGCGGGCTGCGTCCTGCCCAACATAAACGACGATTTCACCGGGTCCGCTCCCGACCTCGGGGCCCTGGAGACCGGCCGGCCCCTGCCCGTGTATGGCCCGCGGCCGTGATCGATCGATGCGGACAGGGTGTGCGGTCCGGGCCTTTCAGGTCGTGGGTCACTGCGTCAGCCGGGTGTGGCGGCGCACCCTCCTGGGCGCCGCGGCCCAGGCAAAGGGACAGGAGAGGGCGCACGACGCGATTGCAACGAGAAAGGCCATGCGATAGCTGCCGGTGGCGTCGAAGATGAAGCCTCCAAGCCACGGCCCGAGGGCGCAGCCGACGCCTATGACCGCCTCGGTAATGCCATAGATCAGGCCGAAAGACCTGCCCTGAAAAAGATCGGCCGCCGTCGCCATGAACATGGGGGCGGTGACGCCCCACCCGCAGCCGAAGAAGAAGACGAAGAGGTACGTCAGGATGCGGCCGCGCCCCTCTTCCACCAGGAGGAGGAGAAAGATGGCGAGCATCAGGGCGACGGCGCCGAGGGTCACGGTGACCTCCCGCCCGATCCTGTCGGACAGCCATCCCCAGAATATCTGGAACGCGGAAGAGGTGATGCCCACCACGGCGATCATGAAGGCCACGTCCATCTTGCCCAGGCCGCTGTCGGCCAGGACCTTCGCGCCGTGGATCACGACGAGGTAGACCGGGAAGATGATGAGGAAGGCGAAGAGCAGCAGGGACCAGAACCTGCCCTGCTTCGCGGCCTTATCCAGGGTCCAGTCGGTTTCCGCCCATGCGTGGTCGATGACCTCGACGCCCGCTTTCCTCCCGGCGGCGCCGTCGGCCCCGTCGACGACGAGGCCCATGTCCTGAGGGTTCCGGCGCAGCAACAGGACGCACAGGGGAAAGAGCAGGAGAAAGATTGACCCCGCCAGGACCATGAAGGCCGACCGCCATCCGGTAGTCCCTATCACGTACTGCGTCAGGGGCACGAAGATGAACGTCCCGACCCCCATCCCCGAGACCGCGATGCCGCTCGCGAGCCCCCGCTTCTTCTGAAACCAATGGGANNAGAAGGGGCTGATGCTGACGAAGGTGACGCCGAAGGCCGCTATCACGCCGTAGAAAAGGTAGAACTGCGCGAGCGTGTGCACGCGGCTCGAAAGGAAAAGACCGGCGCAGAGCACGAGTATCCCCGGCGGGATGACGCGCCTCGGCCCGAACCTGTCGATCAGCAACCCGACGAGGGGGGCCGAGCACGTATAGACGATGAAGGAGACGGACTGCACGCCGGCGGCGGATGCCCGGCTCCAGTGGAACTCGTCGAGAAGGGCTATCAAAAAGAGGGAAAAGGTGGTCCGCATGGCGAGCCACGTGCCCAGGGAGAGAAAGGCGACGGCGACTATCGTCCATCCGTAATAGAAGGATTTGAGCCTCAAGGATAGACCTCCGGCTCTATTATAACTCCATTT
>PLSJ01000090.1 GCA_003165115.1 Syntrophaceae bacterium
GCCAGCGGCGTCTTGAGCTCGTGCGATATATGGTCCACGGCCTTTGTCTTTGCGCGGTTGAGCTGCTCTAACTGCCTGTGCGACTGGAGGAAGACCTCCTCGGCCCTCTTCCGGTCGGTCACGTCCCTTAAAAAAATAAGCAGCACGGGCCGGTTCCGGTAGGTGACCGCCGCCGCGGAGACCTCGATGGCGATCACGCCACCCGAGCGGGTGAGCCCCTTGAACTCGTACCTGGGCGGGACGGGCTGTCCCTTCCTCCGCCGGTCGTTGATCTCCATCACCCTTTCCCGGTCATCGGGGTGCACGATCTGGGTAATCGCCCTGTTGACGACTTCGTCCGGGCTGTCATAGCCGAACATCTTCACGAAGGTGGAGTTGACGTACACGTGCCTGCCATCCAGGGCGACGGCGATCCCGTCGTTGGAGTGCTCGATCACGGTCCGGTACCGCTCTTCGCTCTCGGCAAGCGCGTGCTCCGCCTCCTTGCGCTCGGTGATATCGACCATCGTGCCCTCATAGTAGAGGATCATGCCGCCTGCGTCCCTGAACACCCGGACGTTCATGGAGACCCAGTGCTCGCTTCCGCCCTTGCGCCGCATGCGGGCTTCGAAGTCGGAGACCGCGTTGTGCGCCAGCAAATGCCTGATCATCTCCTTGTGCCGCGCCGGGTCGCTGAAGAGGTCGTCACGGATCGACCCGACCGCCTCCATCAGCTCCGCGGGGGAGCCGTAGCCGTGGAGACGGGCAAGCGCGGGATTGGCGCTCGTGAACCTGCCGTCCGTGCCGGCCTGGTATATGCCCTCCACGGCATTTTCGAAGATGTGCCGGTATTTCTCTTCCGCCTCTTGCAGCGCCTTCTCTATCTGTGTATCTCTTTCCATGGCACGTTTTTCACCGGCCGCCTCACCCGGTCGTTTCAGCGT
This sequence comes from Syntrophaceae bacterium, assembly GCA_003165115.1. GTDB lineage: Bacteria > Desulfobacterota > Syntrophorhabdia > Syntrophorhabdales > WCHB1-27 > BOG-1155. Next base: position 924 of record PLSJ01000090.1, read on the forward strand.
ATGTACGCGAAATACCACTCAGTATGCCCTGAATTATCGCAAATTGGAATGTTTTTCTTAAGGGGGGCGGGCGGCCTGCTAGCCCTCCCGGTGTCAGTAGGCGAAGTAGGGTCCGGCGCCTAAGCCGGATGCCGACCCTTCGATCCCGATATAGACGCTTCTCCCGAGGTAGAAAGGAAGCCCCCAGTCGAAATCGCCGCCCATGTTTCCCCCTATGTCGGGAAACACGCGGTTCGACGAGGCGATAAGGTTTTGGAAGTTCCCTATCTGGAACGGGACCTGGCCTGCCGGCCCGCCCGTCGCCCCCTCCTGGACGGCGAAGGCGCAGAAGGGAGTCGCCACCGGCGGACAGAACCAGACGGAATTGGGTGAGGCGCAATTCGGCAGGGCCGACGAGGACGGGGAAGGGAAAAACAGCCCGTTCGAGCCGGTGTCGATGAAGCTCCGAAAGGTGCTGCTGTTCAGGCTCGTGACGAAGTTGCCCTGCCCGTCCAGCTCAAACAGGGTCACGGGTCCGGGGGTGTTGTTCGGCTGCGTACCGACGCCGAGCAACAGAGAGCCGTCGACCGAGGGCGACCCTCCGGACGGGACGGCCGGAAGCCGCACCGTCACCCCGTTATTGTCATAAGGCAGGAGGGCCACGGGGTTTTGCACCTGGCTGGCCAGCGGGGCCTGGCTGGCCGTGCACGCGCTCCCGGTGCAGCTATAGTACATGCCCGCCGGGGAGGCCGCGCAGACCGACCCGCAGTCGTGGGCCAGGGGCCCGACCCCCAGGATCCCGTTGAACCCCGCGTCGATGGGCGATCTGTCCGCGTTCTGGCACACGGAAGGGAGGGCGCCGAAGGTGGTGTCGATCACCTGGATCGGGACCCGGACGGTGGGCTCGTTCCCCAGGATGACATCCGCCGTCCGCACCGGTCCCCAGCGCGACGAGCCGTCTCCGAACTGGACGCACTCGGCAAGCGAGCCGGGGCCGCTCGCCACCGGGACGAGGGGGACGTTCAGGACGCTCGCGAATATGCGTATCCCGTAGCTCCCGGTGTCGAGGAGGATGTCGGCGATGGTTTGGCAGTCGGAAGTGCCGGGGGCGCAGACCGTCACCGCCACACACGGCTTGTTCGGGTAAGAGCCGGCCGAACAGAGCGAGCCGTTCACCGTAACCGGAACGATGTTATTGCCCTGACAGGCAGCGGAGGTATTGCTGGAAGAGGGGGCCGGGCCGCCGCCTGAACCACTGTCCGAGCCGCCTCCACCGCAGCCGCACGCGAGTCCGAGGAGCATAAGAAGTGCCAACATCCTTCCTGATCTCATCACACCTGCCTCACAGAAAGATAAAGCGTCGCAGGAAAAGCAGCAAGGACCGTGCCAGCGTCAACTAAGCGGATTGATTGGCGCGTGCGGGGCGGCGCGACTCCCTCAGTTGTAAAAAAAACCTACATAGTGTAAAGAAAAGGCGACAAAGAGGTCCCGCGCCGGTTGACAATTTCGCTTCCAGCGCCTATAAATCTCAGAAGGGGGCATCATGAAAGAAAAGGGGCGTGTGATCGACGTCGATACTCCCGATTCCATGACCCCGCCCACGCCGTCCGTCGTGCATCCGCCCCGCCGTCGCTCCCTCATGCCGGCCGTGTGCGACGTGTCGGTCACGAACGCCTGCAACGCGCGCTGCTCCTTCTGCTCTTTCGGCCGGGACAAGGCGCCCGTCCGCGCGCCCGCATGGATAGACCCCAAAAAGTTCGCCGACGCCCTGCCCATCATGTACCGTCGCGGCATACGTCACCTCACCTTCCAGGGCGGCGAGCCGCTCCTCCATCCCGCCATCGAGGCCCTCATCTCGGAGGCCCGGTCAGCGGGATTCCGGGTGGGCCTGATCACGAACGGATGGTTTTTGCCGCAGCATATCGAGCCTATGGCGGATGCCGGGCTCGGCACCCTTTTCGTCTCCATCGACAGCCACTCCATGGACGAGCACGAACGCAACCGGGGCCTGCCGGGCCTCGGCGCGCGCATCCGTGAGGGCCTGATCGAGGCGCGGCGGCTCGGCGTCACGACGCTGGCCTCCGTCGCGGTGAACCGGCTGGTCGATTTCGACCGGCTGCCCTCGCTGCTCTCCGGCCTGGGCTTCTGGGGCGTCAACTTCTCGTACCCGAGGCGGGAGGAGGGCGGGCCGTCCCCACTCGGCTTCGGCATGGCAACACCCCTGACCGACTACGACGGGAAAGAGCTGATCGCCGTCTTCGAGGCGATCAAGGGGTTGAAGCGGAAGCTGACCGTCGTGAACCCCACGGTCGCGGTCGAGGAGATGGAGCGCCGCATCCGCGGGATAAGCGAGCGCTTCCCCTGTGTCGGGGGACACAAGTACTTTTGTCTCGACTGGAACCTGGACATCTGGCGGTGCGAGGCGTGGCCCGAGCCGATGGGCTCCGTCTTCGACCTCGACCGCATCGAAGACCGGCGCGACCCCTGCACCGCCTGCATGATCTCGTGCTACCGGGACGGCAGCGTGCTGATGCACGCAGGCGTCGCCGCCGGCGACGCGGCGAGGGCGCTGGCCCGCGGCAGGGTGGACCGGGCGGCTGCGCTCCTGTTCCGGCGCAGCTTTTTGCTGTCGCTGCGCGCGATTGCCGAAGAGCTGCGGCTGATCGCCCGGCTGCGCCGCAGGACGCCGGGACGCGCCCTCCCCCCGGAGGCGCAGACGGCGGAGGCGGAGGCGCCCACCGCGTGTGTCATCCTTGTTCCCGACGGCAGGGGCATGACGCCCTTATTCGGCGTTCCGGCCGTGCGCAGGCTCGTGCTCCTGGCCCGGAGGATGGGACTGAAGCCGCTCTACCTCGTCGGCCGCGTGGAGGCCGTCCGGGCCGTGCTCTCCGATCTCCTTCCAGCGAGTGCGTTCAGGGCCGTAGAGGAGACTGACGCCCTGGAGCGAATCGTGCGCGCACTCGCGCTGCCCGGCGGCGCGAGGGTCCTGGTGATAAAGGCCCATGACGTGATCGACCAATCCTTTTCCGATCCGGCGGTGACCCCGCAGCGATGGGCGCACGCCTACCGGCCGGACGAAGGGAAGCCGGGAGGAGACGGAATCTATCTCTCCGATGGCGACAGGCTTCTCCCCCTGCTCTCCGCACTCTGTTTTGAGACTCCTTCGGCACCACCGGCGCTCTCCCCTGCCGGGCGGCCGGAAGGGGCAGCGGCGCTGCCCTGCGCCGTCGGTGCGGGGGAAAAGGCGGCAAGGACGTGCGAAGCCGGGCTGATCGCCTCCGCCGAGTCCGCGGTCAAGGCGGACGACAGTTTCCTGTCCCGCCATGTGAACCGGCACATCTCGCGCTTCGTGAGCCGGAGGGTTGTCCACAGCCCGATAACGGCCAACCAGATCACTCTTATCAACGGCGTGATCGGGCTTGCCGGGGGTGCCTTTCTGACCTTTCCCGGATACTGGGCACACCTGCTCGGGGCGCTGCTTTTTCTTTTTTGCGTCATCATGGACGGCACGGACGGTGAGGTCGCCCGCCTCAAGCTCCAGGAATCCGCCTTCGGCCAGGCCCTGGACTACACTGTTGACAACGTGGTCCACGTGGCGGTCTTTGCCGGCATGGCCGTCGGCCTTTACCTCGACACGGGCCTGGCGCGCTACCTTCTCGCCCTGTCGGTCCTTCTCGTCGGGTTCGGGTTATGCGCCCTCACGGTCAACCGTTACATCCTGAAAAGGTCGACCGACGAGCTGAAAAGGTCGCCCCGTGTCATCAGGCTCATGGCGACCCTCCTCACCAACCGCGATTTTGCCTATCTCGTCCTCGCCTTCGCGGTGATCGACCGCCTCGATTGGTTTCTCTGGGCAACGGCCTTCGGCACGTATCTCTTCGCGGCGGTCCTGGTATGCGCCGCCCTTTCCGAAAAGAGAGGCCGCCTCGCGGCCGGCGCGGAATGAAGGGCAGGCACTCGGGCGCAAGCGACGGGCGCCTAAAGCCAGCGCACTTCCCTGGGCCTGCGCGGAATCGTCCTGGGGTAGTCGTGCGTGGGATAGCCGAGCATAAAGGCGCTGTAGACGTTGCGGTCGTCGGGGACCCCGAGGCGGCGCGCTATCTTGTGTGAAAGACCGGCCGCGATCAGCAGGAACCCTGCCCAGCACGTGCCGAGGCCCATGGCCTGGGCGAGCATCTCCATGTTCCTCGCGGCGATGGCGCAGTTCTCGTGGGCGCTGCGGTTGGCCTTGAGGCCGTGGATGGCGATCACCGCCGGGGCGTGGCGGAAGACCACGCCCTCGCCCTTTTCGCGTGCGGCCCTGAACCTCTCGTAGTACAGGACGTACTGCTTCACCATTTCCTCGCCATGCCTGATGCGCGCCAGTCTCCGCCCGATGCGTGAGCCCAGGGGCTTCAGCTTATCCCATATGGTCCCGATCACCATCTCATCGAGCTCCGACAGCAGTATCGGGTCCCGGATGACGATGAAGTTCTCCGTCTGGGCATTCGACGCCGTTCCCGCGTGGGTGCCGACCTCTATCAACTGTTCTATAATCTCTCCGGGCACGGGCTGTTCCCTGAACGCCCTGGTGGACCGCCTCGCCAAAAGGAAGGCCCTCATGGCTTCGGGGGTGATGACGATGTGACCATATGCCACCCTTACTCAAAAAAAAGGGGGGCGGCTTTGCGGCCTCGCCCCCCCTGAATAAAGCGTGTGAACGACGTCTGGAAAGGACGCCTTCTTTTCAGGTGCCCATCTCCCAGGACGACAGGTACTTCTGCTGTTCCTTCGTCAGCTTGTCGATGGTCACCCCTCTCGTCTTCAGCTTGAGGAAAGCCACCCGCTTGTCTATCTCCAGGGGCACGCCGTAGACCTTCTTTTCCAGGCTGCCGCCCTTTTTCCAGACGTACTCGGCAACGAGGGACTGGTTCGCGAAGCTCATGTCCATC
>PLSJ01000331.1 GCA_003165115.1 Syntrophaceae bacterium
GCCTGGCCGCCCTGGTGGTGGACGCCTCCGAGGACTTGCGGGACCGCGCGGAATACGGCTTCGAGCAGCTCATGGCGGGATCGCGGATCCTCGTGGGGGCCGTCTCCCATGAGGTGAGGAACGTGTGCGGCGCCATCACCGTCATCTACGAAAACCTCGCGCGCCAGGCGGACCTGGGGAAGAACCAGGACTTCGAGGCCCTCGGCTCCCTGGTGGAGGCGCTCAACAAGATCGCGTCCCTGGAGCTGCGGAAGAGCGCGGGCAGCTTCGAGGCGAAGATCGTCGATCTCGCGGATNNTGCGCTGAATCGGATATCCTGGTGAGCTGGAGCGTGCCTGCGGTGCTGCCCCCGGTCTGGACCGACCGCCACAGCCTGCTGCAGGTGCTCCTCAACCTCGCAAAGAACAGCCGACGCGCGCTGGAGGGGGCGGAGTTGAAAAAGATCGATATCTCCGTGACCGTGGAACACGGGATCGTCGCTCTCAGGGTTTGCGACACCGGGCCCGGCATAGACCCGGCGGAGAAGCTGTTTCAACCCCTGCAAAAGGGCGCCGACGAAACGGGTCTGGGCCTGTTCCTCTCCCGCGCCTTTGTCCGGTCTTTCGGCGGCGATCTCCGCTACGACCCGTCGGCGCGGGGATGTTGTTTTGTCATAGAGCTGGCCGTCAGCGCGGCGCAGGACGGATAAGGGGTGGAAAAGCGGATGGAGCGCTTACGGCTTTTACTGCTTGACGACCACGTGCTGTTCCGGGAAGGCCTGGCCCGNNTCGGAGCCCGATTTCGAGATGGTGGCCCAGGTGGGCACCGCATCCGAGGCGCTGGATGTCCTCGGCCGCTCCCCCGTCGACGTGGTGCTCCTCGATTTCGACCTGGGGGACGAGCAGGGGAACCAGTTCATACCGACGGCGCGCGCCGCCGGGTACACGGGCAGGATACTCATGGTCACCGCCGGCATGAACACGACCGAATTGTCCATCGCGCTGAAGCTGGGCGCTTCCGGCATTATCCTCAAAACCAGCTCTCCGGGGATCCTCGCGAACGCCATCAGGGCGGTGGCAAAGGGGGAAATATGGGTCGATGAAAAAGTCATCCGGCAAATGGCCTCCCGGTTCCTGCAAGGGGGAGACCGGCAAAGCCTGCCGCGGAGCCTTACCCAGCGGGAGGACCAGGTGCTGCGGGGCGTCTTTGAGGGGCTGACGAACAAAGAGATCGCNNACCGGCGTGCGCACGCGCAGCCAGCTCGTCCGCATCGCCCTCGAAGGCTCCTTCCGCATAAACAAGGAGTAAGCGCTTATTCGTCCGCCACCTGCCGGCCGCTTAACTGGCGGTCGCGCCTTCTTCGCCATTCCCCGTCGACGCCATCTGCGCCAGGTAATCCTCCAGGAGCCGGTAACTGTGAAAATCGGTATCGGTCAAGGACGCGCCGATGCTCTTGCCCTCGTCGGACCGGACGTGCCGGGGGCTGCACTGCACGACGAGGGGTGTTTCGCTCACGCTTAAGGTGAAGACGACGGATAGCTTCGAATTGAACCGCACGTGATGGGGGAAATCGTCACACAGCGAGAGGTTGACGCCCCCGAGCGAGATGTCGTTGATCACCCCCGCCAGGACGTTTCCGTTGAGACCGCTCACGAGCGCGGGGGCGGAGGTCTTCATCCGCGGGTGGAGCCGCTTCTCTCCGGGTTTCGCTTTCGGCCGTCTCGCCCTGATATATTCTTCCAGGATCCCCTCGATGACCGAAGAGAGGCTCCTTCTTTCGCTCGCCGAGATCTTCTCCAGGGCCTTGCGCAACTTGTTGCTTGTACGAACGGCTATCACCGAGCTTCGCACCGATCCTCCCTCCCCGCTGTCAGGCATTGTGTCGCGCCCCTCTCTCTTTGCTATACCATGCCGAAACGGGCAAATGCCATCAAATATGGCCTGGGCTTTACAAAAAGCCGGACATACCCGCACATACGGGACATGCGTCTCATCGCTCGCCGGCTCTTCCGTTTCTAAGAGAGATCATGCATCGGCTTAAGAAATATTCCGGCAATGACGATAACATGTATGACGTAGTAATACACACCCGGAAGGGCAACAGAGAGAGAACCGGGAATAAACCGTAAAAGGGGGCTCCACATGAAAAGCATAGTTTGTCTGGTCTTTGCGCTGTTCCTCATGAGTCTGGGTCAGGCGTTTGCCGATTACTACACGTTCTCCTTCGTCGACGGAACGTTCAATGTGTCGGGGACCCTGCTTACCGCGCCGGGGGCCGAGCCTTTCACGGTGACGGGAGGTACCCTCAACACGTCCGCGTTCACCGCCGATCTTTATGCCGCCGCAGGGAAGCTCCCCCTGGGGCCCTCCACCTTGAGCCCCAGCGGCGCGTTCCTGTACGACAACACGCTTTCCCCCGGCTCGGCGACCTCCGTGCTCTCCAACGGGGGATTGCTGTTCACGGCAGGCCTTTTCGGCGCCGCCGGCTATAACGAGATCAACATATGGGGAAACGGCGGGGCGAACAACTATTCCTTTTACGAAGGGACGGCGCCGGGCAATTACCCTGTCCAGTACAACGGTGGCACGTTCACGGTTAACCGGGTTTCCGCCGTCCCCGTCCCTCCCGCGGCATGGCTCCTCGCCTCCGGCCTGTTCGGCCTGGTGGGGCTCAGGAGAAGGCTGAAGAAATAGACGAAAGACCGACAAGGCGATAAAGAACGCGAGGGATTGTGTTAGAATATGTCCTGCCCATGACGGAGATCCCCTTTTATCAGGTCGACGCCTTCACGAGCCGGGTATTTGCCGGAAACCCCGCGGGCGTCTGCCTCCTGGACGAATGGCTGGACGACCGTACCCTGCAATCGATAGCCGCGGAGAACAACCTTTCTGAGACCGCTTTCCTTGTGAAGGCCGGCGAGGGCTACGGGCTGCGATGGTTTACCCCCACCATGGAGGTCGATCTGTGCGGCCATGCGACGCTGGCCTCGGCCTTCGTCCTGCTCCGGTCCGCCGGTCCCGAGGTTTACAGGGTGGACTTTCAGACGAAGAGCGGTATGCTTTCGGTCGAGCGGCGGGGTGACCTCCTCGTGATGGATTTCCCCGCGCGGCCCCCCGAGCCTGTCAGCGCGCCGCCGGGTATCGACCGCATCCTCGGCCTGCGGCCCTCCAGCGTCCTTAAGTCGAGGGACCTCTTTGTCGTCTGCGAGGAGGAAGAGCAGGTCAGGCAGGTCGCGCCCGATCTCGCGGCCATCGCCGATCTCGATTACCTGGGCGTAATCGTGACGGCAAAAGGCAGGGAATGCGACTTCGTTTCGCGCTTCTTCGNNGTCACGGGCTCCGCCCACTGCACCCTCGTGCCGTACTGGTCCGGACGCCTCGGCAAAAGGGACCTGCGCGCGCTCCAGCTTTCGGCGCGCGGTGGAGAGCTTTTTTGCGTGGACAAGGGGAAAAGGGTGCTCATCGGGGGGAGGGCGGCGCTCTACCTTTCCGGGACCATCACGCTGGGGTGACCCGGCCGCGCGCCTTTTAAGGCTTCTCCGGCCGGTCGCACGTGGCGGCCCGGTGGTCCAGGCCCAGGAAGTAGCTCGCCCAGGAAGAGGTCCGGTCGAGGGCCCAGTTGCGGGGAGGGATATACGGCCCACGGAGGCCGGCCTCCTCGCCGTAGGGCTTGAGCCGCTCGTAGGCGCGGACGAAGATGCAGCGGCGCGTTCCCGGGAACACCTCGCACCAGCCTTCCGCCGAGCCTCCGCACTGGCCGTTGAAGAGAAACTTCGGGCAAAGGGACTGGGGACAGAGGAAGGCGACTTCCGCAAGCGTGCAGTCCCCGCACCGGCGGCAGCGGGAGCTGACAAATTTAACCAGGTACTCCATCTCGGTGACCGGCGCCTCGAACCTGGTGGCACTGATGCTCCGGAAAAACGCGCAGAGTGCCCCGTAAAGAGGCGCCCCCTCGGCGAAGGCGACGCGGTGCAGAGAGCGCATCACCGCGTAACCCGGCGCCTTGCGGGACACGGCGTCGGGCGCGGCGTCCGGTCCTTTCCCGTAGAGGTAGTACCCGTCTTTTTGCGGGTAATCGAAATCGGCCGCGAGGGACCGCCAGTCGCCCGACAGCTCCGTCGCTTTCCCTATCACCCATTCTACCTCATCGCCTTTAAGGTTCGGCCCGCCGATATGGACGCCTCTATAGCCGATGCCCCGGAGCACCGCGATCAGCCCGGCTGCCCTCAGGAGCGCGGCCGACCGCCCCTTGTCCGGCGAGCGCGATTCTTCCTCGCATGCGCGAAAAAGCTTGTCGGTGACGACGCAGCCGGGGACGCCTTTCCGGTTCATCGCCCTCGCCACCGGAAGGTTGAGGATATAGACGTTGCCGAGTACCGGCACGTCGAGGCCGGCGTCCGTCATGTAGCGCAGGAGCTCCCCGAATTTCCGGGCGTCGAAGCCGACCTGGGTGATCACGAAGTCGGCCCCTTCCCGCACCTTTTTCCACAGTTTGAAATACTGGGCCATGGTCTCCGGCTCCGTTTGCTTGAAGGGCGATACCACGCACCCCTTCACCATGCGCGTGGGCCGGACGGGCGTGCCCCCGCCGGGTGCTTTCATACTGATGTCCAGCCCCCGGTTCATCCGATCGACGAGGCGCAGGAGATGCACCGAATCGAGGTCGTAGACGGGCTTGGCCTTCCCCTGGAAGCCGTAAAGCGGATAATCCCCGGTCATGGCGAGGAGGTTATGGATGCCGAGCCTGTCCAGCATGTAGAGGAGTGACTCTATCTGGTTCCGGTTTTTGTCCTTGCACGTGAAGTGGACGATGGGCTCGATCCCCATGCGGCAGATCTCGTAACCGACGACGTCGGGCGCAAGCGCCGGGTGACCGCCCGGATTATCGGTGACGGAGAGGGCGTGGACGAGGCCTCCCCCGGCGAGGTCACGGGCAAGGCGCAGCACCTCGTTCTGCCCCTTCCCGCGGGACCCCCTTCCGGGGACCAGCTCGACGGTGTAAATGAATTGGCTTTTGTCCGCCAGAAGCTCCGCAAAATGCCTGCGTGCCGGTCCTTCGTGCGCCCTGTCGATAGCCTCGCCTCCTTGCGCGCGCCTTTTCGTGATGACAAGTACAGTATAATCTCCGGACGTGCCGGGCGCCTTCGGTAGCCAAAAGAGAAGCAGGGCGTGGGTCAGTCCGGTTTCTTTCCCCTCACTAGTTCCCGCTAACTTTTT
>PLSJ01000410.1 GCA_003165115.1 Syntrophaceae bacterium
AGCTGCCTGCAGACTTCGAAACCCTGGATTCCCGGAAGCATGAGGTCGAGGACAACAAGGTCCGGCTCCCTTGTTCTGACCATCTCGATAGCGTCTTCTCCCGTATAGGCAACGATGACTTCGTGACCCTCGCGCTGAAGATTGAGGGAGATCAGCTCGACGATGTCCGTTTCATCATCCACAACCAGGATCTTCATCTGCCGCTGTCTCTCTCGGCGCTATGCTTTGCACACACCCATTCCCGCGCGCCAACTAAATTATCGCCATAGTGTTAAGATTCGATAAATATTATGCGAATTTTATGGAAAGAATGCGGGTAAAGGAGAAGGTCGCCGAAAACCGCGTGGCCGGGCGGGTTCGAAAGGGGCCCCCGGATGGGGCCCCTTTCGAAATCAAGCTATAGAGGGCAAACGATCATGGCGACTGTGGGCTGCTCGCGCCACCGCCATAGACAGGATACACGTCGTCCGTTGCCTTCGGATAGACCAGCTCGGCCTGGGTCGCCCAGTAGGGCGCCTTCCCGGAAGGCATGTTGGCAGGGGTGCCCGCGTAGGCCATAAGAGAATCGACGACGGGTTTCGTCGCGTTATAACTGGGCTCGGCCTGATCGTGGTAGATGTGCTGGGCCGCCCAGAAATCGTCGTAGACGCCGTTACGGATGTTTACGCGGGTGGGCAGGAACCCGTTGTAAGCGATCGGGCCATAGACGTTGGTCATCGGGTTCGTGGCAAGCCTGTCGGCGTCCGCGTAACCGATAGCGCCCGGCCTGGTATTCACGCAGTCCATCATCGTACCCGTACCGTTATTGAACCATGTCTCGGGCTGAACTCCCGGAACGCCGGGGTACATCTGCGTCGTTAGCATGTTGCTACCCCAGCTTGCGTCCCTCATGACGCCCCACTGAAGGGTGGCGAGCGTACCGGAGCCCGCATGGCGCATGCAGACCGTGATGGGGGCGCTGGCCGAGTAGCCGGCGCCGAAGTCCGTCCAGTTGAAGACCTGGCCGCCGAAGATCTGGACCGCCATCAGCCGGGAAATGCCCTGCACGGGGGCGGCCGCCTGGCACGTGCCGCCGGTCGTCCCGCAGTCGCTGTTCTGGGTGCACTGCTGACCTACGTATATGGTGGGGGCGGCCGTGGTGCCGCTGCCCGCCGAGCATGTCCTCACCTTCACGTCACTGTGCAGATAGAAGCCGAAGGGGACGACGATGGGCTGATAGGTATCGACCGTCGACGGGATCGTAACGGGCGACGCGACATACGTCGTGTAGCCGGTCTTTATGCCGAGGCCGTCGTCCGGGCCGTTGACGTTCCCGGTCGTTGTCTGACCGAAGGCGGCGCCGCCGACATCGGAGGCCCCGAGGGTGACGCTCTGGCAGCTCAATGCTCCGGTCGTATCCTTGACCATCGTCCTCTGCCTGCCGGTGCAGTTGGCGTCCCCACCCTGGTTCAGGGCCGACTGGATGCCGTCGAGAGAGTTCGTCGAGGCGACGCGAATGGTTATGGTGTCGCTCACCAGGGAGCAGCCCGTGGCGGTCACGAGATACTGGCTGCTGCTCGCCTGTTTAACCACCGGCGTGCCCGTGCATCCCGCGCCCCCGGCGCTGGTTTTCGCCGCAAGATATAGGGGAGCGACGGCCGTCCAGTACGTAAATTCCGCAGAGGCGCCGTTGATGTTCACATCCACGGCCGATGCAACGGCGGCCGTCATGGCGAGACCAACCGCGCCCGCGACTAATGCGATCATTGTCTTCTTCATGGAATGTCTCCTTTGTCTGTTCTCTTTCGTCTTCCGTTCTAGTTACGACAGCCGGCGGCGAAGGCCGATCAGGCCCGCAAGGCCGGGCGCCAGAAGCAGTATGGCCGCAGGGACGGGGACGACTGCCGAAGAGGTCCCGGTCTTATACGTGGTAATGGTGAGATCCGTAAAGCTCCCGGCGTGTGTGCTGGGCGTCGTCAGGTAGAGCTTCTCCGATATCGAATTGCTGCTCGCGAGCGAAGCCAGGGAGGCATCGACGGAGGATCCCGTCGCAAACCAGCCGCCCAGGTTGCCAATCCCCGAGTTGCCGCTCAGCAGCCTGTAATAGGAGTCCGTGGTGCTGCCATTGATATTCGTGGTCGTGACCGTGTTCGTGCCTGCCGGTATGAGAGTGATGTTCCTGTAGGTGTTCCAGCCGCCGTCGGCCGCGCCCCATTTGCTGCCGCTGGCGCCCGTCAACTTCGAGCCGGCGGCGCCCCACACATTGTAGTTGGCGCCGTTGAAGCTGAAGTACGCGACGAACAGATTGCTCCAGTTCGGTGACGGGCTTATGCCGTTCACCGTGCCGAGGAACGAGTCTGTAGAAACCGTGACGGTGCCGTTGAGAAGGCCGCTGATGCTGCCGAGGTCCGTTGCGACTTCCACAAAGTTGACCTTATCATAGACGACCCTGATCAGGTCTCCGTCCGAGAAAGAGGCCGCGGCGTACCCGGCGAAGCCGGCGATAAGCAGTGCCGCAACGATGAGTCCTAATGCTTTCTTCATGGTATTACTCCTTTTTAATAAATTGTTGAAAAACAACTCGTCGTCTCTTCAGGCAACCCGGCCGCCCTTTTTTCAGGGCCCGCAGCTTTCCGTCACCCGGTCACCCGGGCTTTGGCTTTATCTGAATCGGGGCATCGCCTTTAGGGCGTCCCCGGTCCATCTCTCTATCTCCCTCCTTTTCGCCCTGTCATCACCTCCTCCCGCCTTAGTATCCTCACAGGGGGTCCATCTTTCCCGCCTGCTCCCGACCCGGGCCTTCTGGTGCGCCAGGCCAAATCTGCGCCAGCAAAGCACCCGCCTTAAATCTTTCCACTTGTTTCCCTCGGCTTTGTGCAAGTATAGCCGAGGGATGTTACAGGCCTATAAATGAGAAGTTAAAAACGTTTAACAATGTCTTTTTCTGACGACTTTCACTCACTTCAGTATCTCCTCGAACTTCTCGACCCTGCCGATGCCGCCCTGGCTGAAATTCACCTTGATGTAGCCGGTGAACCGCCCCTCGACGAGGGCTTTCATCAGGTCCATCAGCCGGTTGAGCTTCGCTCCTTTGGGCAGCTCCTGCCCGGGGTCTGCCAAGGGGTCCTCTGTATGCACTTGCACCGCCGTACCTGCCGCGGACCGATTGGCGGTCCTGCCTGTTGAGCACGAGCCGCCCCGCGATGGTCGAATAGTCCCGTAGCGCCTTTTCAGGCGTCTCGTCCATGTCTACCAAAGTATCACTTGTTTTATTAAGGTACGAACTAGCATATCAAACCGATGTTGCGGTTTTATGAACGTCACGTTAAAATTTCTTTGCAGCGCCCCTTTTTCCGAAAAGTGCGCGCCTTACCCCCGCAGGTCAGGGCCGTTCTTTCGGGCAACCCCTACGGTTAATCCCGGCCCACGTGCTCGCGGGTCATTTCTCTTCTTCCGCCGGCAGGAAGATCTCCACCTTGGC
>PLSJ01000339.1 GCA_003165115.1 Syntrophaceae bacterium
AGAGAAAGTAGTGAGGGAGATTCAGGCACGTGTTTCATAAGGTAGAAAAGATCCATTTTGTCGGCATCGGCGGCATCGGGATGAGCGGCATAGCGGAAGTGCTGCTCAACCTCGGGTTCCAGGTGTCGGGCTCGGACGTGAGAAAGACGGAGATCACCGAGAGGCTCGCGCACCTCGGCGCGCGGGTTTTTTACGGCCACGGGGAAGGCAATGTGCAGGACAGCGACGTGGTGGTCACGTCGTCCGCGGTGAAGGCGGATAACCCGGAAGTGCGGGAGTCCCGGAGGCGGGCCATACCCGTGATCCAGAGGGCGGAGATGCNNCATGGCAAGACCACCACCACCTCGCTCGTCGCGTCCGTGCTGCGTAACGGGGATCTCGACCCGACGTGCGTGATAGGCGGAAGGCTGAACAGCCTGGGGACCAACGCAAAGCTCGGCTCCAGCCAGTACCTCGTCGCCGAGGCGGATGAGAGCGACGGCACGTTCCTCATGCTCTTTCCGACGATAGCGGTGGTCACCAATATCGACCTCGAGCACCTCGACTTCTACAGCGGCATGGAAGAGATCAAGGCCGCCTTCCTCACCTTCATGAACAAGGTGCCCTTTTTCGGGCTTGTCATTCTCTGCGTCGACAACGAAAACCTCGCAAGCCTCATCCCCTCCCTGAAGAGAAGGTATATGACGTACGGCCTCTCGGACGCGGCCGAATTGCGCGCCGTCGGTCTGCGGCATGACGGCTTCAAGAGCCGGTTCGGCGTGATGCACAAAGACCGGCTGCTGGGCGAAGTCGCCCTCGCCACGCCGGGGGTGCATAACGTGGTCAACGCCCTTGCGGCGATAGCCGTCGGGATCGAGCTCGACATAGGGTTCGACGTGATATCGGATGCCCTCGGGCACTTTTCGGGCATCCATCGAAGGCTGGAGCTGAAGTGGGACGGCCAGATCAAGCTCGTCGACGACTACGGCCACCACCCTACCGAGATCAGGGCCACGCTCTCAGCCCTGCGCTCCATGTGGAAGGGCAGGATAATCGTCGCCTTCCAGCCGCACCGCTATACGAGGACGAGGGCCCTGAAAGACGAGTTCGTCAGGTCTTTCGCCGATGCGGACGTGCTCGTGGTGACGGAGATATACGCGGCCTCGGAGGAGGGGATCGAAGGCGTCACGGGCGAGGTCCTCGCGAGTGCCATACGGTCGGGGGGGCATCCGCACGTGGTCTTTGCCCCGACGAAGGAAGAAGTGGTCGATAAAGTGAAGGAAATCGCCGCACCCGGCGATATGGTCGTCACCCTCGGCGCGGGTGACATATACAAGGTAGGGGAGGAGCTCACCGCGCTATGGAGCCGCAAGGCATAAGGGGACGGGTGCTGACAAACGTCCCGATGAAGAGGTACACGTCCATGAAGGTGGGAGGCGCGGTCCCTTACCTCTTCTACCCGGAAGACGAGGCGGACCTGGGTGCGGCGATCGCCTGGCTGACCGGTATGAGACTCCCCTTCCGGCTCCTCGGAAACGGGACGAACGTGATCGTGGCGGACCGTGGGTTCGCGGCCGGGTTGATACGGATGAGCAGGATGAGGCGCCTGCGCATCGAGACGACGGAAACGGGCGCGCTTGTGACCGCGGCGGCAGGCCTGCCCCTGAAAAGTCTCATCAGAAGTTGCGCGGCAAGGGGTCTCACAGGGCAGGAATTGCTCTTCGGCATTCCCGGCACCGTGGGCGGCGCGCTCAAGATGAACGCGGGCAGCTTCGGCGCGGCCATCTCCGATTGCCTGGTCTCGCTGAGGTACATGGATGAGAAAGGCGAAGCGCGAAAGCTGATGAAAGACGAGCTGGGGTTCGCCTACAGAAGCTCGACGATCTCCGACCGCCAATGCGTCATCGAGGCGGCCTTCGAGCTAAAACAGGGAGACCGCGGCCGCATACGGGCGGACATGGATTACGTGTGGCAGGAAAGACTCAGGAAACATCCCATGGAGAGGCCGTCGGCCGGCTCCGTGTTCAAGAACGGAGGCGGCGGTCCCTGCTGGAGCTACATAGACCGGGCCGGCCTCCGGGGCGCGTGCGTGGGCGCTGCCTGCGTCTCGGACAAGCATCCGAATTTTATCGTGAATATGGGCGGCGCAACAGGCGCCGACGTGGTGCGCCTGATAGAGACCGTCAAGAAACGCGTGCATGACGCCACAGGCGTTGTCCTGGAAGAAGAGGTGGAATTGTGGGGGTTCGATGATGGAGCGTGACGTCCTGATGCGGAAAAGGATCGGCGTCCTCATGGGGGGCCTTTCTTCGGAGCGCGAGATCTCGCTGGCGAGCGGGGAGGCGGTGCTGGCGAGCCTTACTCAAAGCGGCTACCGGGCGCATCGCATCGATGTGGGACGCGACCTGCCGGACCGGCTGAAAGAGAACCGGACCGAGGTAGCTTTCATCGCCCTTCACGGCAGGTGGGGTGAAGACGGCACGGCCCAGGGCCTCCTCGAGATGATGGGCATTCCCTACACGGGCTCGGGCGTGCTCGGCTCGGCCCTTGCGATGGACAAGTGCCTCGGGAAGCTGCTTCTTATGGGCCTCGACATCCCGACGCCCGCCTACGCCATCTGCCGGTCCGAAAAAGACGTGGATTTCCCGCTGCCCTTCGTGGTAAAACCGGCGAGAGAAGGGTCCACCGTCGGCATATCGATCGTGCGGCACGCCGACGAGATAGAAGCGGCGGTCAGGACCGCCTTCGGCTACGACAACAAGCTGCTCATCGAGCACTACATCAAGGGAAGGGAGATCACCGTGGCCGTGGTGAACGGCCTTGCCCTGCCCATCGTGGAAGTGAGGCCGAAATCGGGCTTCTACGACTTTGCCTCCAAGTACACGAAAGGCATGACCGAGTATCTGGTGCCGGCCGAGCTGGGCACGGAGATCGAGGAAAGGGCGCGCGACGAGGCGCTCACGGTATGGGGGCAGTTCGACCTGGCGGGCTGCGCGAGGATCGATATGATAGTGGAGAGGGACGTCCCTCTCGTCATCGATATCAATACCTCCCCCGGCATGACCGAGACATCGCTCGTGCCGAAGGCATGGGCGCAGCGGGGATCGACCTTCGCACAACTGGTGGAAGAGATACTGCAAGGAGCGGCCCTCAAGGCATGAAACGGATTCTCTCTCTTCTTTTCATTGTTCCCATGTGTCTCCTCTCCGTGCTCACGGGCATGTACCTGTTCTCCCGCACCGAGCCGGTCTTCCTCCTGAAGAACATCAGGATAAAGGGGGCGGACCAGCTCCCCGAATCGGAGATCCTGACGAAGATCTATCCCTTTCTCAAGGACAGCATATTCGGGACCGACATGGGGAAGGTGAAAGCCGCGATCACCTCCCACCCCTTCGTGAGGGACGTCCGGGTGAAAAGGGTCTTCCCCTTTTCGATCCTCATCGAAGTGAAGGAGCGGGTCCCGTCG
>PLSJ01000356.1 GCA_003165115.1 Syntrophaceae bacterium
TTGTGCGCTCTTCATATGGGGGAGGCTGGTATGAGTCCTGAAGAAAACCTTGAAGAAAAACTGAATCGGCTGCTCACGCTGAAGGGGCTGAGCATAGCCGTTGCGGAATCGTGCACGGGGGGCCTTATCTCGAGCAGGATCACCGATGTGGCGGGCGCGTCGGTTTACTTCCAGGGAGGCCTCGTGACCTATAGCAACAAGGCGAAGGAAACCCTCCTCTCCGTGCCGCGGGACCTGCTGATCGCGAAGGGAGCGGTCAGTGCCGAGGTGGCGGCGAGTATGGCCGCAGGGGTCCGTCACGCAATGGAGGCGGACATAGGCGTTTCCGTGACCGGTATCGCCGGCCCCGGCGGGGGCACACCTTCGAAGCCCGTGGGGACCGTCTTCATGGGACTCGCGCCATCCGGGGTGAGCCTGGTGCGGCAGTACAAGTTCGACGGCGACCGCTCGGAGATAAAACAACAGACGGCGGACGAGGCCCTCGGGTTGGCCCTCGATTACCTGGAAGGGCTGGACTGATGAGGGCATTCCTGGCCCTTCCCATCCCGGCGGATGTCGTCGCCTACCTCAAGGATGTGGCCGGCCGTCTGGAGAGGCGGACGGAAGGGGTGCGTTGGGTAAAGGACGAGGGCATCCACATCACGGTGAAATTCTTAGGCGAGATCGAGGAGCCAAAAGCGGAAAAGATGCGGGAGGCCCTCGCCCCCATCGGCGCGCGGATCGGGCCGTTTCGCGCCTGTCTCGGCGGCCTCGACGCTTTTCCCTCGAAAAGGAGCGCGCGCGTCATCGTGGTGAAGCTGAAAGAGGGGACCGAGCGCATACAGGCCATATTTGAAGAGGTCGAGGAATGCCTCGCGGCCCTCGACGTGGAAAAGGAAAAGAGGGGGTTGGTGCCCCATCTCACCCTGGGCAGGAGGAGAATTCCGAAGCCCTTCCCGAATGGAGACCCGATGCCGATCGAAGAGAAGGAGTTTCTTATCGGGGAACTCGTTCTCTTTAAGAGCACGCTGACGCCGGGCGGCGCCATATACGCCCCGATCTGGAAGATAAAACTGGGAGGCGAAAACGAATGAGGGAAGAAGGCGGCAGGACGAAAGCAGAAGAGGGCAACAAGGGAAGAGCGATAGATGTGGCCATGACGCAGATNNGCGATCATGAAGCTGGGCGAGCATCCCATGGAAGATATACCGGTCGTATCGACGGGCTCGATAGGGCTGAACATCGCCCTCGGCATCGGGGGCATACCCAGGGGGCGGGTGGTCGAGATATTCGGGCCGGAAGCCTCCGGAAAGACGACGCTTGCCCTCCAGATAGTCGCCGAGGTGCAGAAGGCGGGCGGCTCCGCCGCATTTATCGATGCCGAGCATGCGCTGGACATCCACTATGCGAACCGGATAGGCGTCAATGTGGAAGAACTCCTCGTCTCGCAGCCCGACACCGGGGAGCAGGCCCTGGAGATTACCGAAATCCTCGTGCGTAGCGGCGGCGTCGACATCGTCGTGGTCGATTCGGTGGCGGCCCTCGTGCCGCGGGCGGAGATCGAAGGAGAGATGGGCGACCAGCACATGGGCCTGCAGGCGAGGCTCATGTCCCAGGCNNATGTTCGGCAACCCCGAGACAACGACGGGCGGGAACGCCCTCAAGTTCTATTCTTCGGTGAGGCTCGATATCAGGCGCATTTCCGCAATCAAAGACGGCCAGGAAGTGGTGGGATCGAGGACAAGGGTGAAGGTCGTCAAGAATAAGCTCGCCCCCCCCTTCAGGGAGGTGGAGTTCGACATCGTGTTCGGCGAAGGCATATCGAGGGAGGGCGACCTCATCGATTTGGGCGTCGAGACGAACCTGGTGGAGAAGGCGGGCACTTGGTTTTCGTACGGAGAGGTCAGGATCGGCCAGGGCAGGGAAAACGCCAAGGAATTTCTCAAGACCCACCCGGAAGTGGCGGCCGACCTGGAATCGAAGCTGCTCATTCATTACGGTTTAAGAAAGGAATAAACGTGCTGTCAAAAGAAACGCGAAAATCGTTCCTGGAATTTTTTGCCGCCCGCGGGCATGCGGTTGTGGCAAGCTCTTCCCTCGTTCCGGAAAAGGACCCCAGCCTGCTCTTCGTCAATGCGGGCATGGTGCAGTTCAAGNNNAGATGCTGGGCAATTTCTCCTTCGGGGACTACTTCAAGAAAGAAGCGGTCGCTTATGCCTGGGAATACCTGCGGAAAACGCTCAACCTCGACGAGCGGTGCCTGTGGGTCACCATTTTCAGGGAGGACGACGAGGCGGAAGAGCTGTGGAAGGCGGTGGGGGTATCGCCGTCGCGGATCGTGCGGCTCGGGGAGAAAGACAATTTCTGGTCCATGGGGGACGAAGGGCCGTGCGGCCCGTGCTCCGAGATCATNNTGGAACCTGGTGTTCATGCAGTACGAGCGCTCCCGGAACGGGGAAATGAAGACGCTCCCGAACCCCTCCATCGACACGGGTATGGGGCTGGAGCGCATCGTGTCCGTGCTCGAAGGGAAGATAGGCAACTACGAGACCGACCTCTTTATGCCCCTCCTCAGGCGCCTGGAAGAGATTTCCGGCGAGGTCTACGGGGAGGGAGGGATGGTGGATACCGCTTTTCGCGTCATCGCCGACCATGTGCGGGGCGCGACGTTCATCATCAACGACGGCGTCCTGCCGGGGAGGGAGGGGCGAGGCTACGTGCTCCGCAGGATCCTGCGGCGCGCCCTGCGCTACGGGAAAAAGATAGGCATCGAGAAGGACTTCGTCACCGACCTCTCGAGGCTGGTGGTCGATATGATGGGGGACGTCTACCCGGAAATAGTAAACAACTACCCCTTCATCCTGCGCATCCTCAAAGGCGAGGAGGAGCGCTTCCTCGAAACGCTCAACGTGGGCATGCGCCTCTACGAGGACGTCAAGAAAGAGAGCCTGGCGCGGGGGGACAAGGTGATACCGGGGGACGTGGTCTACCGGCTCTATGACACCTTCGGTTTTCCCGTCGATATTACCGACGAGATGGCCATAGAAGACGGCCTCCTGCTCGACATGGCGGGCTTCGAGAAGGCCCTGGGCGAGCAGAAGGAGCGGTCGAGGACCGACCGCCGCATGAAAAATCTGAACGTTTTAGCCTCTGCTGCCATCGGGGTTGCTGATTCGAGTAAACCAACTGTCTTTACCGGGTACGACACGCTCGAATCCGACGCCGTAATTTTGGCCATCCTGAAGGAAGGACAGGCCGTCGAGGAAATCCGGGAGGGGGACGACGCCCACATCTTCTTCGACAAGACACCTTTCTACGGTGAGGCCGGAGGACAGACAAGCGATGACGGCATCATGGAGGCACGCGACGCCCTCGGGTCGATAGGCAATGTGACCAGGGTAAAGGAAAACCTCTTCTCTCACGCGGTGAGGGTGGAAAAGGGCGCGTTCAGGACGGGTGCGCCCGTGCGCTTATCCGTCGACAAGGAGAAGAGAAAGGCGGTGGCAAGAAACCACACCGCGACCCATCTCCTCCAGTTTGCCCTCAGGAGCGTGCTCGGAGAGCACGTCAAGCAATCGGGCTCCCTTGTCGAAAGGGACCGGTTGAGGTTCGATTTTTCCCATTTTCAGGGCCTCGACAAAGAAGAGCTCGCGTTAGTCGAGGATATCGCCAACGAAAAAATACTCGACACCGTCGAGGTGAAGACAGAGGTAAAAAGCCGCGAAGACGCGATCCGCGAAGGGGCGACCGCCCTCTTTGAAGAGAAGTACGGCGAGACCGTCCGGGTGGTGTCGATAGATGGGTTCAGCAGGGAGCTGTGCGGCGGCACCCACGTGAAAAATACCGGAGAGATAGGCAGTTTTTCCATTATCAGCGAAGGCTCACTCGCATCGGGCGTACGGAGGATAGAGGCGGTCACGGGCAAGAGCGCGGTGGCCTATCGGCGAAAGATCGAGGGCATGGCCCGGTCCGTCAGCCGGGACCTGAAGACCGACATCGAGGGCCTCCCGGACAGGATAGGGGCGCTCCTCGAAGAGATGGCGGCGAAAGAGAAGGAGATAGGACGGCTTAAAGACGAAATGATGCGACAGCAGGTCGAGGAGGCGATCNNGAAAGGCGCTCACCGGAAAGACGGCGCCACGATCGTCTCCATGTTCATACCGGGCGGGAGCGCGGGCGACTTGAGGAAAGCGGCCGACATTATCCGCGACAAGCTTAAGAGCTGCGTGGTGGTCGTGGGCACGAGGGATGAGACGAAAGGGTTCATCGTGGCGGCCGTCACCAAGGACCTCGCGGGCGCGTTCAACGCCGGACAGATCATTAAATCGATTGCGGCGAAATACCACGGGAAGGGCGGGGGCAACTCGCAGATGGCCCAGGGCGGGGTCCCGGCAGATATGGCCGCGGAAGCCCTGGCGTACGCGAACGAGATGCTGGGCGCCTGATATGCCCATCCCGGTGCCGGGCGCGATTTTGACGGGGGCCTCATAAGGTGACGCAAGGCAAAGCCTTCCTTAATCTTTACAACCACAATTTCGCCCGTGTGGCCGCCGCGATACCCAGGGTGCGCGTCGCCAACACCACGTTCAATGCCGAGCAGACGATCTCGTTGATGGAAGAGGCCGGAGAGCGTAAGGCCCTCCTCGTGGCTTTTCCCGAGCTGGGGCTTTCGGGGTACTCCTGCGACGACCTGTTTCACCAGCAGGCCCTCCTCGACGGCTGCCGGGACGCGCTGGAAACGGTCCTGGAGGCGTCACAGCGCATCCCGGTCATCACGGTCGTGGGACTGCCGC
>PLSJ01000330.1 GCA_003165115.1 Syntrophaceae bacterium
TTCCGCTGCGGAGAATTCGGGCGTCCCTTCTCCCCGTCCGCACCCGCTCGCGGGTGCGGCAGCAAAAGATGCAAGCACGCCAAGGCGCGCTTGCGCGGAGAAGGACAGGATGAGGGGGGACTCGCCGCAAGCATGAAGCTAGCAAAGACCCCCTCACCCCGCCCTCTCCCCAAGGGGAGAGGGGAAAACAGGGGCGGGACGTAGAATGGTGTTCATCAGCTCTGCCGCCGAAATCAAAACACCGGGCACTGTGGTCATCGTCGGCGCGGGGGTAGTGGGCACCAATGCGGCGAAGATGGCGGTCGGCGCGGGGGCGAACGTCAATATCCTTCGACATCGACATCGACCGGCTCCGTTACCTTGATGATGTATTCTGGGGCAGGGTTAAGGTTATAATGTCAAATCGCCATAACATCGCCGAGGCGCAGGGGCTCGAGTGCCGGCCGGTGGAGCTTGTAGCGATGTCGTGGAACCAGGCGCCCATGCGCACCATGGAACGTCGATCGTAAATAATCAGGGAGGGGAGTCATGATTACTGAAGCGGAAATAGCAAAATTATCGTTTTCCGGCGCACCGAAGGTAGGGAAGAAGATCCCTGGATCGAAGACGCAGGAGCTGTGGGACAAGTCGTGGAAGTACGAGAGTCCTACGAGGGTCGGCGGGAGTTATCTCCAGTTTGTCTGGCAGGAAGCTTTCGGCTCGACCGTGAAAGACCCGGACGGCAACATTTTTATCGACATGACCGGCGGTCTGGGAGTGAACAACGTGGGCCACACGCACCCGAAAGTCGTGGAGACCATACTGAAGCAGGCGCCCAAGCTGATGCACACACTCGACATGGTGAATCCGCCGAGGGCCGAGCTGGCGAAAAGGCTCAGTGAAATCATGCCGCCCGGCCTGAGGGACAACTGCTTCACCGTGTTTGATTGCAGCGGAAGCGGGGCGGTCGATACGGCGCTGAAGTATGCGAAAATGATTACCAGGAGAAGCGAGATGATAGCCTTCCACGGCGCCTACCACGGCGTCTACGGTGGGTCCCTGGCCCTCACCGTCTCCCCCCACTATCGGTCGGGCTACGAGCCTTTCGTGCCGGGCGCCCACCATATGCCCTATGGATACTGTTACCGCTGCTTCGTGGGGCTCACTTATCCCGAATGCAACGCGGCCTGCGGCAAGTTTCTGGACTACACCCTGAACACCCCGTACACGGGCATCACGAGCCCCTCCTGCGTGATCATGGAGCCCATACAGGGCGAAGGGGGATACGTCGATCCCCCGAAAGAATTCGTGCAGGAAGTCGCCGCGGCGTGCAAGAAGGCTGGCGCCCTGTTCATCGTTGACGAGATCCAGGCCGGGTTCGGCAGGACCGGAAAGATGTGGTCCATAGAGCATTACGACGTCGAACCCGACATACTCGTATGGGGCAAAGGGGTCGCGGGCGAGCTGCCGCTCACGGGCGTGACGGTCAAGGCGGAGTACCAGTCGAAGCTCGAAGTCGGCTCTCAGCCGGCTACATTCCCCGGAAACGCCCTCGCGTGCGCCGTCGCCCTCACGAACATCGAGATCATGACCGACCCCGCGGACGAGCTCATAAAGAGGGCCGAGATCGTGGGCGGCCACATAAAGGACATGTTCAAGAAGGCCATGGAGGAGAGCCCGGTAATAGGGGAAGTGCGGGGAAAGGGCTTCATGCTCTCCGTGGAGTTGGTGAAAGACAAGAAGACGCGGGAGCCCATCGACCCGGAGAAGGCGTTCGCTCTTATGGTGTCGCTGAAGGACAAGGGCATCCTCAACTTTATATGCGGCCGGTACGGCAACGTATACCGGTTCATGCCGCCTCTGACGACCCCGAAAGCATATTTCGAAAAGGCGGTAAATACGTTTATCGGCCTCGTGAAGGAACAAGAGAAAGACCTGCAAAAATGACCGTGAGATAACCCTGCGCCCGAACAGAAAACCGGAGAGTAATTCCGGGGACAAGGAGGCCCGATGGCGAACGAGTTCCAGAAAGTTTTAGGCTTTCCGTCCCTGTTGGCGACCGCCGCCGGCGTCTTCGTCGCATCCACGACCCTCGTCTCATTGGGTCAAGGCGTGGGCGTGGGGGGCTACAGTTTCATCGTGGCCATGTTCATCGCGTGCACGCTTATGATATTTCAGGCATTCAGCTTCAGCGAGCTCTCGCTGATGCTGCCCAGGGCGGGGACCGTGAGCTCCTATACGGAGATCGCTCTCGGCCACTTCCCGGCGATCGTCGCGACGCTGTCCGGGTACGTCATCGTGCAGTTGCTGGCGGGGCCGGCGGAGTTGTCCGTCGTAGGCATCATCCTGAACCAGCTGCTTTTCCCCGGACTCTCCCCGAAACTGATCGCTCTCATGATACTCGCGCTCTTTATGGTGTTGAACCTGCTGGGCGTCGACGTATTCGCCGACTTCCAGATCGTTTTTACCCTCATCGTCCTGGGCTCTCTCTGCTGTGTGGGCGCGGCGGGCCTTATGGGACACCCCGATGCCCTTCCCCCGCAGACCATGCCGCCCATAGGGACGGCCACCGTACTCCCGCTCGTGGCGCTTGCGGTTTGGTGCTTTATCGGTGTAGAGTTTGTCTGTCCGCTGATCGAGGAGTCGAAGAACCCGACCAGGCACATCCCTTTGGCGATGATAGGGGGTCTGGTGCTGATGCTGGTGATCCAGTCCGTTCATGCCCTGGCCGCGGCGCGTTATGTGCCCATGGCGAAACTGGCCGGGTCGCCTACGCCGTACCTGGAGATCGCCATGGCGGTCATGGGAAGGGCCGGCTATTACTGGATCGGGGCCATGTCTTTCTTCGCAACCGGCAGCATCATGAATGTCCTGCTCGCGGGTGTCCCGCGCATGCTCTACGGCATGGCTCATGCCGGGCAGGTCCCTTCCCTTTTCAAGTATCTGCATCCCAGGTTCAAGACACCCTGGGTCGGGATCGTCCTTCTTGCCTCGGCCATGGCGCTCCAGGTCCTTCTGGGGGTCAGCGGCACGGGCACGATCGTCGCGCTCATCGTCGCATCCGCATTCTCGTGGCTTTTGGCTTACATGATCGTCCATATCGACCTCATTGTGCTGAGGATAAAATATCCCCGGCTTTCGAGGCCCTTCAGGACACCGGGATACCCCGTACCCCAAATACTCGGCATCGCGGGCACCCTTTACGTGATGGCCAATATCTTTCCGGACCCGGTGCTCAAAGCGCAGATTTATAAGTATTCCCTCATTTTCCTGGGCGGAACGGCGGTCTATGCATTTCTCTGGTGCAAGTTCAAGATGAAGAAGGGGTTCTTCAGGCCCGAGCCCTACGAAGAGGCCCTGAACGAATGAAAGACGGGTGACGGGGAGCGGGCAGAAAGGGAAGGCAAGGGAACAACCCGGCGCCGGGCGCGGCATCGAGCCGCACCGGAGTCGAATTCAAAAAGGGAGGAGCCTATATGAAGAAGTCCGTTTGTGGTCTGATAATATTTTTGGCTTTCGTCGGGGTGAGCGTCACGAACGCGCATGCCGAGAGGCTGCTGGCGGTCGGGATAGCCCAGCTCGATTGCAACTTCGACCCGGACCTCGCGAAAAGGGTCGCGACGAACATAGCGAAGATCACCTCGTACGCGCACGTCATCAAGACGCTGAAAAATCCCGATATGATCGTTTTCCCGGAGGTGTGCATACCTGGGCCGTGTTCGCCGGATGAGTTTGCGAAGCTGGCGGAGCCGATTCCGGCCGGACCTACGACGCAGGCGCTGATGAAGCTGGCGAAGGATCTCAAGGTGTGGCTGATCCCCGGTACATTGTTCGAAAAGGAAAACGGCAAGCTCTATAACACGCTGGTCGTGATCTCCCCTGAGGGGAAATTCGTCACGAAATACCGGAAGATATTCCCCGCGAGGCCGGTCGAGCCCTCGGAGCCGGGCGATCAATTCGTCGTATTCGATATCCCCGGAAAGGCCAAGGTGGGGCTGATGATCTGTTACGACTCCATGTTCCCCGAAGTAGCGAGGACGCTTACGTGGATGGGGGCCGAGGTAATCATTAAGCCCACCTATCAGGACGACTCGGAGGGGGGCGAGAGATGCAGGATCCCGATCGTCCAGACGAGGGCCATGGAGAACCAGGCATGGGTGGTGGACTGCAACGCCGCCGCCCCGATGGCGAACGGCCTTTCGTCCATCATCGACCCCGAGGGGCGCGTAGTGGAAAAGCTCGGCAATTCAGAGGCGTTTACGTCGGTGGTATTGGATTTGGACCAGGTGACGCGGGTAAGAGAAAAGGGCTCCTTCGCCGGAGGGTTCACGTTTCTCAAGTATTGGGCTTATCTCACGAAGGTGAAAAGCTTCCCACCCTATGAGAAGGGGATCGCGAACGGCCCCCTTTTCAAGACCCTTTCTCCCGGCTGGGTAGACAACCCTTCCCAGATAAAGCCGTATTGACGGACGGGTCCTGCGGTGCCCACAGGCCCATAAGACCAA
>PLSJ01000040.1 GCA_003165115.1 Syntrophaceae bacterium
CCCCTATGGTTTCCCTGATCGGTAGTTTTCCATAAATTCGGGAGCCAATAACCGTTCAACAAATACCTTGGTATTCTCTATTTTTCTGCGTGCCGCCCAATTGGAAGGCGTGTTGTGGAGGAATTTGATGGCTTCAATTATTTGACCTGTAGTGACATTACTCGTCCAGTCTCTTTGCATCACCATCCAACAGACTGGTTTTACCCAGTTAAATGCCAGATGCATACGTATTTCTCTTTGCCGCTCATTTGGACGGACCCACCTTAACTCGGGAGGACGTACCCACCGACAAAATGATCACGGTTATTGACCCACCCGACGGCAGGGTGGCGTCTTTGCCGTCAGGATCCCCCGCTCACCTGCACTGACCCACTAGCAGAGTTGCTCACCGTTTTTGACCCATCTTCGGCCCTTCTTCATGCGGAAGGGCCGTTTTGTTGTTGATTCCTTGAGCAATTGAAAGGATAAAAAGAGAAAGCCCGAAGCTGCAACTTCGGGCTTTGAAGAAGAGCTCCGGAACGATCGGAAGCCCCACACGCATCATATATTTACCACGGCTTCTGACTGTGTGCNNGACTCCGGGTTCACCGGGAAGCGCAGAGACGGTACCGGCAGACCAAGAAGGGGAAGAAGGCCCATCGCCTCTCCGAGAACCGCCACCGCCACGGGTTACCGCAGCACCATGAGAGAAAGATGGATGACCTCACTTCAAGGGCATCGGCATGCCGTGTTATAGAGATTAACATCGCTGCGAAGGGCGGTCAGAGATGTCATTTTTGCGGATGCGAGGGCGTCATCGTCGACCGATTCCCCCGCCGGGAGTGAGATCATGGTTCGACAGATGAGGGAGATCGAGATAGGACAGTGCGACCTCCGCTATGCCCATACCAGGATAGAGCGGCCCAGAGAGAGCCTCGCCCTGGCCGCCTCCATCGAGCGTATCGGCCAGATCGTCCCCGTGATCGTGACGACGACCTTCGTCCTCCTCGACGGCTACCTCCGGGTGAAGGCCTTGAAGCACCTCGGCCGGGACACGGTGATGGCGGAGATCTGGGACTGTCCGGAAGAAGAGGCCCTCGTCGAGATCCTCGCCCGGTCCCACAACAGAACGTGGGATGTCCTCGAGGAGGCGGCCCTCCTTGCGGAACTCCACGATCGGTGTCATCTCTCTCAAGAAAGGATCGCATCGATGGTGGGGCGCACACAAAGCTGGGTATCTTCCAGGCTGGCTCTTTATAGCGCCCTCTCCGAAGACATGATGGCTCTGATCAGAAAGGGCGCCGTCTCGACGTGGACCGCCACGAGGGTGATCGCCCCCATTGCGCGCGCGATACCGGAGCACGGCAAAGCCCTCGGTGAACATCTCTCTTGCGTATCCCTCTCCACAAGGGAGATGGCCCGGTTCTTCCAGCATTACCAAAAAGCCACCCGCAGGCAGCGGGAC
This sequence comes from Syntrophaceae bacterium, assembly GCA_003165115.1. Classification (GTDB taxonomy): domain Bacteria; phylum Desulfobacterota; class Syntrophorhabdia; order Syntrophorhabdales; family WCHB1-27; genus BOG-1155. The sequence goes on from PLSJ01000040.1 coordinate 1,445, forward strand.
GCCATGGTGGGCGACCCGGTGCTCTTCGTGAAGTCCCTCCACGCGAGAGAAGAAGCGTCACATGCGAAGGTGTTGAAGGAAGGACTTGAAGGGACATGGTGCAAGGATTTGAACGTCGTTACTCACATACTCGGAAGGCTCCTCAAAACGGTCCCCACGCTCTTTTATGAAGGCCAGTCGCCGCTCGATCGTCGGGTCCTGCTCACCGCCTTCGAAGAGAGCAAAAAGCACTTCATAGAACTCGAACACGAGATAAGGAGGCACGATGATCACCGAAGAGAACAGGCAGGCCGTCATGAGTCTTCACGCACGGGGAGTCCCCATCCGGCAGATCAGCAAGATTCTCACAATCTCCCGGAACGCCGTCAAGCGGGTGATACGGGGAACATGGCAGGCGCCGCAGAGGCGGTCTCGGTATGAGGACCTCTCATCCACCATCCGTGAGGCCTTCGCCCTCGCCAGGGGCAATGTGGAGCGGGTCCGGGAGATCCTCAATGATAAGGGCCATACCGTGCCCTACAGCACGCTGACGAGGATCGTGAGGGACCTGGAACTCCGGGAAGACCGAAAAAAGCGCGCGGGCTCCTATACCTTCGGCCCGGGCGAGGAAGCTCAGCACGACACCTCCCCCCACCAGGTGGTCATAGGGGGCACGAAGGTGAAGGCGCAGTGCGCCGGGCTCGTCCTCGCGTATTCACGACGGCTTTACATCCAGTATTATCCTGTCTTCACGCGTTTCGAGGCGAGGGTCTTCCTCGATCGTGCCTTCAGGTATATGGACGGCGCGTGTCCCCGGTGCACGATCGACAACTCGAGCGTCATCGTCGCCCACGGCTCTGGGCCCGATGCCGACATAGCCCCCGAGATGGTACGGTTCGGGGAGATCTTCGGGGTCGGGTTCGTTCCCCACGCCGTCGGGGATGCCAACAGATCGGCCCGGATCGAACGGAGCTTTTGGTACGTAGAATCCAATTTTCTTGCCGGCCGCACCTTCTCCGACTGGCACGATCTCAACGAGCAGGCCATACGGTGGTGCACAACGGTGGCAAACGAGAAAGTAAAGCGCTCCCTGGGCATGAGCCCGGAAGGCGCGTATGTCATGGAGAAGCCGTACCTCACGCCGCTTCCCCCCTATATCCCTCCCGTCTATCAGACCTTCTCCAGATGCGTCGATACGGAGGGCTACGTGGCTGTCGATACGAATCGCTACTCGGCGCCGGAGCGCCTCACCGGCACCGAGGTGGAGGTCCACAAGTTGTGGGACCGGGTGGAGATCTTCTACAAAAACCAGAAAGTGGCCAGTCATCCGAGGCTTATGGACAGACGGGAGACCAAGGTCACTGCAGCCGGCCATCATGAGCCCCTTCACCGGGTGAGGACCTACGAGGGCCCCTGCAGTGAGGAGAAGGTGCTCGTAGGGCAGCACGAGTGGCTCGACACCTTCGTGGAAGGGCTCAAGAAGCGGTCATCGGGCAGGGGCGTGAGGTCGCTACGAAGGCTCCTCGATCTCAAGCGGACCTATCCCCTTGAAGCCTTCGAGAAGGCGACCGTCGAGGCCCTCCACTACGGCCTTTTCGATCTTGCCCGCCTCGAGCAGATGATCCTGTCCCATGTGGCCGGGGACTTCTTCAGTGAGGACGAGCCATGAACGAGAAGCTCCACGAGCTCCTTTCAAAGCTACGTCTCAAGGGTATGGCGGGCGCCCTCGATGAGGAGATCAAACGGGCTGAAAAGGAGGGCGCGTCCGTCTCCGAGGTCCTCTCCCGCCTTCTTCTCGAAGAGCAGGCATACCGCCAGAACCAGGGCCTCCTCTACCGACTGAAAGGGGCGAGGATCCCCTATGACTGGTCGCTCAAGACCTTCCCCTTCGACAGACAGCCGGGGGTTAATAAGGCGCAGATCAATGAGCTCGCGGGGCTTGCCTTCGTGGAGCGGGGAGAGAATATCGTCCTGGCCGGTGAAACCGGTACCGGGAAATCTGGCCTGGCGATAGGGCTCCTGCGCCAGGCGCTTCTGTCCGGATACCGGGGGCGGTTCTATAATGCCCAGGACCTTTTGGACGAGCTCTACGCCTCACTTGCGGACCGGTCGAGCGCGAGGCTCATGAGGCGCCTGTGCCGCTTCGATGCATTGTGTATTGACGAGCTAGGCTACCTCTCCGTAAAACCGGAGCAGGCGAACGCCTTCTTCAGACTGATGGAGGAGCGCTACTCCCGGAACAAATCGACGATTATCACTACCAATTTGGCGTATTCGGCGTGGTACGACCTCTTCCAGAAAAAGAACCTCGTCGACGCCCTCTTAGACCGTCTCAACCATCATTGCATTACCATCCGTATTGACGGGCCCTCACTGAGGACACCTTCCCATGGCAAGGGAAAGGCCCATAAGCCCTGAGTCGTCCCGCCGGTCGGTCTCTCTTCACAACGCCATTAACCGCACAACTCCCTTATTGCCCTGTACGAGTAGCCACGGACCTCTACCTCTGTACGGTGCGCACCATGATGGTCATGCTCTACGAGCGGGAAAGGGTTCGCCTTGGCGGGTGGCATAGGTATGTGCTAACGCGATTTTTTGGCGAATCTATGTTTATCCTTTGATGAATAGCCCGCAGACTGTTCTCTCCGCATCAACACGTTCTGCGAACGGCTCGACCACCTATACCACTGTCCAGTTTTTCCCGACCGGCTCTGTTTGCATACTCTGGACAAAATGGCACAAAATGTGAGGCATCGCGGAGAGGAAGCCCTGCGTCCGCCCGAGTCGGGTAGGCCCAGCAGTTACCCGCCAGGCCCCCCACAGATCC
>PLSJ01000237.1 GCA_003165115.1 Syntrophaceae bacterium
AAAAAGTTAGCGGGAACTAGTGGCTGGCCGCCTTGATTTCGGGCGGCAAGCGCTCTAGGTTTCACCGGGGGGAACGACGAAGAGGTTATGGTTGCAATGAAACCCATGAGGCTCTTATCTGCGGCTGCGGCAGTTTTAAGATCGCCTTGTGGGTCGCTCCCGCGCATCCTGCGGAGCAGCAGGCGCCACGGATGGCGAAAGAGGACGTGCGTGCGCTTCTCGGTAATCCGAACGCGGTCATTCTCGACGTACGTCAGCAGGGCGACTGGGAAAAGAGCCCGTCGAAGATCGCCGGGGCGGTCCGGATGGACCCCTACGAAAAGCTCGGAAGCCTTCTGGAAAGGTTCCCCAGAGAGAAGATTCTCGTCTTCTACTGTAATTGACTCCACGAAGCCACGAGTGCCGGTCTGGCACAGCTATTCCAGGAAAAGGGCTTCACAAAAGCCTATGCGTTAAAAGGCGGATGGCAGGATTGGGTGAAGGCAGGGTACCCGACGGAACCGAAATAAAGGCTCATCGCGTCTTCACACGCTTTTAAGGCCCGCAGGTGCATACATCCACCACGCGAATTTCTCCCAGTTCCGGTACTTCCTCACGAATGAGCTTGTCCGCCCACAAACTGAGGGCATTCATGCCACATCAGTGGAGCCGGCCTCCGAAAGACTTTAACACGAGCACCTTTGTTGTCTCATCGACCTCCACCAGCTCCACATATCCCTCTGCCAGCTCTTCGAGCCGCGGGTTGATGGCCGAGATCACCCCTTCAATTCTTTCCTTTAGTGTCAATGCCCCCGCTCCTCATATGCGTGCGACTTTTTTCACGCACGCATATGATAGCACGGAAAAGCGGCGGCGGAAAGCGCGCACGATCGGCGAGAGACGCAGGCGCGTGACCTTCCGGGATTGAAATAGGCCTGCCCCGAAACTATATTTGACTACCATAAAACGAATCGGCGGCGGAAAAAGGACCGATGCGGAGCATAAGGAGGTCGTTATGGATCGCAACGAGGTGATCGACAGGCTGAAATCACTCATGAAACTCGATTATGATGCGGTGCTGGCATACAACATGGCCTGCGACAACGTCAGGACCCGCGAGGTGCGGGGTATGCTGCAGGAGTTTCGACGACATCACGAGCGACATGTGAAAGACCTCGGGGACGCAATCCGAAGGGAAGGCGGCGAGCCGTTCGAGTTATCGAAAGGCGTGCGCGGCGTCTTCCTCGAAGGGATGACGGCCGTCACGAAAGAGATGGGAGAGCGGGCGGTGCTCAGGGCCTGTGAGACGGGAGAGAAATATATGAACTACAAGTACGGGCAGGCGGCCGTCGAGAAGTTCCGTCTCCCTATCGCGGAATTCATAAAAAGAAACTACGCGGACGAGCGGCGCCATCTCTCTTATGTTGAAAAGCGGCTCACCGTCACCACTGCGCGGTGGGGCATAGGCAAGACCATAGGGATCGGGGCCGTCGGTGCGGCCGCCGGGGTCGCACTCTGGAGGAGGATCGCCTCACGGTGAAGCCGCAAAAGAACGACCGTCTCCGATCTGCGCGACACGGGGGAGACGAGAAGGGCAAAGGGGGGAGCGTCAGCGGGTCAGCAGGGTCAGGGCGGCAGCGGTGACTATCGGGATGGTAAGGTTGTCATCGACAAACCTCGACGAGAAGAGCTCGGCGGCGCTTGCGGCGCCCGCGGCCAGGATAAGGGCGGGCCATTTGAAGGAAAAGCACGCAAGGACAAGAAGGGAGGAGAAAAAGAAGGCCCCTGTCCCTTCCGCGGATTTTCCCTGCAAGAGTCGCTTCCCTCCCCATTTCGAGCCCACTATCGCCGACAGGGGATCCGATATGGCAAGAACGAAAATTGAAGCCGACGCGATTCTCTTATCGAAAAGGAGTATCGTTGCCAGGCAGGAGACGAGATAGAACAGGCACCCCGTAGGCCCCTTCATTTCCTTCTCTTTCAAAAGGGGGCCGACAAAAGCCAAACCGATGCGGCCTTTGATCCTTAACACCTCGAAAACGGCGGCCACAACGACAGCCGTGCCCGTGACAAGCAGCGCCGCGCCCTTGTCCGCGAGCAGGTAAATAACCGGTATGAGACACCCCGATAGATGGAAGAGGCCCCTTATCAAAAAAAATCGCTTCATGGCGACACGCTCCATGATAACGGGTCCCGCCCGGTATCGGTGAGCGCGACGCGCCGGTGCCGCTCTCGTCGCTCACATCTTCCGGACTCGGGAGCGTTGATTACGGCCCGAAAGACAATCCAGAAGGATCGGGAGCGGCAAAGCCCACAAGAATAGCCGTCATCCACGGCCGGCGCAAGGTTCCCCGCAACAGGCCCTAACCGGCCTCTGCCCGGGGAACCGACGCGAGGTTCAGCATTGGCCCGCCCTTGCCTTCATGAGGAGAAAAGTGCCCTGTCACGCTCACTCTCTACCCGAGGCATGCTTTCTCCTTTCCGCCCTCAGCCGCCGCTTCCTCGCTTCTCTTTGCTTCCGCCTTTCTCTTTCAGACGGTTTCTCGTAAAAGCTCCTCCGCTTGATCTCCTTGAGGATACCCTCCCTTTGGAGCATGCGCTTGAGTGCCTTGATCGCCTTCTCGATATTGCCGTCGCTTACCTCTACGTTTGCCACGCTTACCCCTTTTATACTAGTTTGCGTTGATTATCGGCCCCTTCCTTCGTTTCATGCCGCACCTTCTCCGTGGTAAAGACTTCCTCCCGTCTTCCGTTTGTCCACAAAAAACGGGTCGATATGCCCACAAATATTTTCTGCCTTTGCGCTCCTCCATCCTCCGGGCATTTCTTTGTTAGCGAATCTCTTTTGAAGCAGAAGAAGAGGGAAGCTTCAAAAACAGGAGAAACATCGACTGTTAGGATAGCATATTCGCGGTGAAAAAGGGGGAAAAGTTACAAACCCCTTGCCGTTCGCGCGATTCCCCCGGTTTTCGCCACTGCAATTGCCTTTTCCGTCATCACCCCTCTTTCGCAAACAAAGATAAATTTAAGACCCCCATAGGATGATTTCCAGCTTTTTCACCTGCAAAAAATGCGATTTCTATTCCATTGCAGTGGAAAAATGCGTACAATGTTTTCATAAGAGAGGTGAATTACCAATAAAACTGCGACCTATGAAGAAAGGAGGTGAGAGAGCATGACCAAGAAAGATCTAGTCGACAAGGTTTCAGCAGGTGCGGCAATCAAAAAGACCCAGGCAGAGAAGGCGATCGACTCCTTTGTCGCGGCAGTGAAAGAATCTCTCAAGAAGGGTGACCGCGTGACCGTCACGGGATTCGGCACCTTCTCGGTGGTAGAGAGGAAGGCCCGGACCGGGAGAAATCCGCGAACAGGAAAAGAGATCAAGATTCAGGCGAAGAAGGCTCCAAAATTCTCTCCGGCAAGCGCGATGAAAGAGGCACTAGATTAAGCTATATTCCGTGACGGGGGTCCCGATGACGGGACCCCTTTTGCTTCCCGCTATACCCCTTCTTCACCCCATCCGCCCGATCGTCCGTTAACGAGCGATGTTTGTAAGGCCCGTGGGGCATGACGTGTCGCGTAATTGCCGCGTGCAAAGCCCATGGCCCATACCTATACTACAGAAAAGGGCAAGGTATGGCGAAAGTCTCGCGGCGTCAATTCCTCAAAACGTTGGGGTGGGCCGGAACGGCCACGCTCGCGGGCTGCTCTGACCCTATCCGCCGTCTCATCCCTTACGTGATCCCTCCCGAAGATATCGTGCCGGGCGAGGCTACCTGGTACGCGAGCACGTGCAGGGAGTGTCCGGCGGGATGCGGCATCCTCGTAAAGAACAGGGACGGCCATATCATCAAGGTGGAAGGCAACCCCGGTCATATCATCAACACGGGAAGGCTCTGTCCGAGGGGCCAGGCGTCCGTGCAGGGGGTCTATAACCCGGACCGTTACAAAGGCCCCATGATGAAGGGCCCGGACGGCGCGTTCGGACAGGTCTCCTGGGAAGCCGCCGAAAATGCCGCGGTGGAACGGTTATCCGCAGCCAGGCGTAAAGGCACGGTCGTGTTCATGTCCCACCTCATGACGGGTGCCGAAGAAGACATGGCGGTCCGGTTGATGGGGGCCCTCGGCGGGGAATACGTGGTGTATGAGCCTTTTGCCTACGAGCCGTTGCGCAAGGCGAACCGGATCGTCTTCGGCAAGGACGGGCTGCCGGCCTATCATATCGAGCAGGCCGACTTTCTTCTCTCCTTCGGCGCCGATTTCCTCGAGACCTGGATATCCAATGTGCAGTTCGCCCGCCAATTTGCCTCTTTTCAC
>PLSJ01000002.1 GCA_003165115.1 Syntrophaceae bacterium
AATTCCGGGCAGCAATCTTCTGCGGCATCCCTTCCGGTAGCGGGATGATACGGGGAGGAAGATCGACATTTTCAGAGACGTGTTCAATGCGCCGGATCGCCCCCAGTCGCTCATCTATAATGGCGAGGACCAAAGCTTCGAGGGGGATATGCTCCTTCAAATACTCGAATGCACTGCGCAACGATTCTTTTATTTCCAGNNGTTTTTGTTCCCATCTGTTTTTAGACCTCCCGTCAAGATCTGCGATATTTCGCAGTATATCCTATTTCCTCTATATATCGCAACATAAAACATGAAATATCGCGTATATGCGGGAGGAGGTTATGTAACTGCTTGAAATAACGTATTTTCATAGGTTGGCACGCTTATAGCTATTAAGAGGACAGTGTCAATTCAAAGGAGAGATCATGACCAACCTGCTCTACGTCACTTGCAATGTCAGGCCCCAGGATAGATCCCGTACCCTTTCGCTCGGCAATGAATTCCTGGAGGAATACGTTCGCTGGAATCCTAAGGACGAGTTGCAGGTTCTCGACCTTTACCGAGACAGCATCCAGCGAGTAGACCAGGACGTGCTCAACGTCTGGGGGCGGATCGAGCGCGGCGAGGATTACGGCCTCCTTTCGGATGGCGAGCGGAACAAGATTGCCCGACTCTGGCGTCTCGCCGATCAGTTTCGCAGCTGCGACAAGTACGTCTTTGTCACACATAGCCTCAACCTCTGGTTCACGGCCGAGTTCAAAATGTACATTGATGCAATCTGTATTCGTGACCGTACCTACCGTATTACGCCGCAGGGGGCAAAAAGCATGCTTCCCGACCAGTTCAGGAAATCCCTGCATCTGCACGCATGTTCACCTTACAGGTTCGTGCAGGAGCAAGACCAGGGCGTTGCCTATCTTAGCACTGTACTCAACTTCTTCGGTGTTACAGATCAAAAAAAGGTGCTTCTTGTGGGTGACGACCCGGAGCAGGGATCCAAGGAGGAGTACCAAGCAGCTCGGTGCAAGCTTTTGGAGCTAGCGCAGCGTTTCTGAGAGAATGCACGGAATGGGATTTGTAATTGAATCAACCTTTATCACATTGCTCCTGGTCGTAATCATCGCTATTGGAGCGCGACCAGCACAAATAGTTGACGTTACAGAAGTGAAATTCAAGAAAAGGAGCATCAAAAATGAAAAGTAGCCTCACATCCGTTTTAAAGGCCTTAGGCATGTCACTGTTGGGAGTTTCACTGACCGCCTGCACCTGCGAGCCGCACAAGAAGGAAACGAGCAGCGATGCCGTTCCTGTGACCGTAGGAAGGGTCCAGAGGGTTCAGGAGCGGGAGACCATCTCAGTGAGCGGAACCGTTTCGACGCCGAACTCCCCGGCGAGTGCCTGTTTTCTCGTTTCCGGCAAGGTCGTGTTCGTGGGGCCGCGTGAGGGCGAATACGTGAGAAAGGGGCAGGTCCTGGCCCGGATCGATCCCACCGACTTCACCCTTTCGGTCAAAGGCGCCGCAGCACAGGCTGCCAGCGCACAGGCGGGAATGGAAAAAGCGATGAATTCAGCGAGGCCGGAGCTTTTGGAGCAGGCCCGCATCGGCTATGAACGGGCTGAAGACGAGTATCGCCGAATGAAGATGCTGTACGACGCGAAGAGCCTGGCGCCTAACGACTTCCAGAAATACAAGGCAGTCTACGAGCACGCAAAACAGGACTATGAGCAGGCAAAGGCGGGAGGCCAGAGGGAAGACAAGGCCCTGGCGAAGGCAAGTTACAACCAGGCTGCCGCCCACCTTGAGGTCGCCAGGAAGGCGCTGTCCGATGCAACCCTGTGCGCCCCCACCAGCGGCTACATCGCGAAACGGTCAATCGAGCCGGGTGATACTGCCTCTCCGGGTCGCCCGGTCTTTGAGATCGTCCAGATGGACCCGGTAGAGGTAAATGTCGGCGTGCCGGAAACAGATGTGAGCCTTGTCAAGGTCGGACAGAAAGCGGACATCACCGTCCCTGCCCTCCCTGGGAAGACGTTACAGGGGAAGGTGCGCGTTATCAACGTCTCAGCGGACCCCAACACCCGTACCTATATGACCAGGATCAGTGTGGCAAATACCGACCATTCCCTGCGGGTGGGGATGGTGGCGGAAGCAAACATACGCGGGGACCGGACGGTCTCCATGGTGACCCTCCCCGGGGATGCCGTGGTGCGTGACCCGCAGGGGGCGACGCAGGTATTCGTCTACTACCCGGACCTGAAACGCGTCTACGCCAAGCGCGTGGAAATCGGTGCGGTAGTCAACAAGAACGTCGAGATAAAGAGCGGTCTTTCCGGCAATGAATTGATCATTCTGGCAGGACAGACAAAGCTCAGGGATGGTCTGGCCGTATCGGCAACAGAAGCCCAGTCCGGCAGCAAATAAATATATCCTGAGAGGACAGTTTTTATGAACTCTATAAAGTTTTGGCTTCGCTATCCCGCCGTAACAATCATATTGACGGCAATGCTCGTCTTCGTCGGCGTCCACGCCTTCCTGAAGATGCAAAGGACGGAAGATCCGACGATCACCATCAGAACCGGAATCGTGGCCGCGATGTACCCCGGAGCAACCTCCGAGCAGGTGGAGAAACAGGTCACGAAAACCCTTGAGAAGCATATCTTCAAGTTTCCGGAGGTGCGGAAGGAAAAGACCTATTCGACAAGCCGTCCCGGCGTGGTCATCATCAACGTCGAGTTGGAGGACAATGTCAAGAATTCAGACCAGTTCTGGGCCAAGCTGCGCCATGAGATGAACCTGACTCGCGCCACTGAACTCCCTGACGGAGTCATGGGGCCGGTAGTTAATTCCGATTTCGGCGATACCGTAGCGATGCTGGTAGCCGTCCATGGCAAACGGTACGGGTATCGGGAACTGCGCGATTTTGCAGACAAGATACACGACGAAATGCGCACCGTCCGCATGGTAGGAAAAATCGTAACCAACGGAAACCAGGGAGAGGAGATCTGGATCACCAGCAGCCTGGAAAGGATCTCGCAGTATTTCGCCAACCCAGGCCAGATAGCGAATGCCTTGCGACAGCGGAATGTCATCCAGAGCGGTGGGAATTTCGACGCCGACCGCTCGAAGGTCCCGATGAGGACCACGGGAATCTTCAATACCGAAGATGAAATACGGAACGTGCTCGTGGACGTCTCCAAGGACGGCCATCCGGTATACATCAAAGATTTCGCCAATGTGGAACGCCGCTATGAGGACCCGACCTTCATGGTGCGTTACGACGGCGAGCCCTGCCTGCTCCTCTCGGTCGAGATGCAGAAGGGGAAAAACATCGTCGAACTGGGTGAGCAGTTGGATACGGTCTTTAAGCGCCTCAAGGTGCTGCTTCCCCCCGATGCCCAGGTCGACCTGGTCTGCAACCAGCCGGGAATGGTCAAGGAGCGGATCACCAGCCTGAGCCATGAATTCTTGATCGCCATCATTTCAGTGGTTGTCGTCATCATCCTACTCCTCCCCATGCGGGTCGCTCTCATCGCCGCCTTGGCCATACCCATAAGCTTGTGCGGAACCCTCGGCGCCATGGAGGCGTTGGGGATAGCCCTGCATCAGGTATCCANNATCATCGCCTCGTTTCTGCCACTCCTGATCATCAACGGCTCCGCCGGCGAGTTCGTTATGGCGCTCCCCATCACGGTAGCCATCGCCTTGGCAGTTTCGTTCATAGTGGCGGTCTTCATAACCCCTCTCCTCTGCAGCCTTTTCATCAAGAAGGGGCTGCATGACCACGAAGCCGCTGAGGAACACGGCAAGGAGAAGAAAGGGTTGCTCGACCGGCTCCAGGATGCCTACGGGGTCTGGATCAAGGTCTTCATGAACAGAAAGTGGCTGGCCTACACTCTCGGGT